>QHXM01000187.1 GCA_003222945.1 Acidobacteriota bacterium | reverse complement strand
CGTTGATCTGAACGCAGGGTTGAGCGCGGCTGCTTTCGCTCCGATAGGTGCGCCTTACGGTGCGGCGCAGCAGCAAGCCATGCAGATGGTGCAGCAGTTAGATGCGCGCAACCGCGACCTGAGCGTCAGAGGCGAATTGGCGCAGGCCAAAATCTTGCGCGCGCAGCCTTCGGGCATCAACATCAACGGCGGCAATCCGTTAATGAATTTAGAGGTCGAAGTCTATCCGACGACGCGCCCGCCTTTTCAAGCTCAGACGCAGGCGGCTGTGGGCGCGCAGGCGCTTGAGAAATTTCAGCCCGGCAAGATGGTCTGGATCAAATTCGATCCGAATGACACGACGCAGGTCACAATCGAACACTCCGCTTAAACTAAAGAGGAAGAGAACCGGATGCCTAAAAAAATCTTCTTCTCGCTTGCGCTCGTCGCCGCTTGCATGTTTCTGAGCGCAGCCCAGACGCGAACGCGATCAGACGCCAAAGCCAGGTCTCCACGCAATTTCGTCTTCTCGCAAAACGCGCGGAAGAAAGAGCGCACGCCGAAGTTTTCGAGCCGTCATACGGACATGCGGCGCGATTGCAAAGGCGCTCTCAGTAAGAAGGAGGAGAAGGTAGAGCGTATTTAAGATGAGTGAACAACGAATGAAATGCTCCGACTGCGGCGGCGACATGGTTGAAGGATTCACCATTGATTCACGCCATTCAGGACGATATCTTCCCGAATGGTATCAAGGGAAACCTGACCTTCGTGATGATAGAGAAGGATTTTATGTGGATTGCCCTTGGCAAGCGCCATCCTGTCCGATTATTACCTTTCGCTGCATGAGGTGTGGTCTGCTGAAGTTTTATGGTGCGGGCGAGCCGACGTTAGATTAATACGGGCGGAAACTTGCTGGCCTGAAATAGTCCGCAGGCGCTTCCGTTTTCAGTAAGACGCCGTCTTGTTGCGGAAAAACCGTTTCGGAAGATGACGACTAAAATTTCACCTTACGCCAGCTCCGTGCATTTAATTAGCCCCGACGGGAAGTTCACGGCTAACATTGACGGGGCCTTGGAGCACAGGATGGGCAGCATTACTTTTGGGACGCTCCTCATCTCCAATGGCACGTCTTATGAAAGCTGCAATCCGGTAATCATCTGGTCGGATGATTCAAAGTATTTAGCCGCACAACAATTGACCCCTTACATGCGCCTGAAGGTGCTGGTGATTGCAGTCGAAGAGAAGCGTTACGGCTACGCGCCCGGCTACTTTGCCCTACTTGAGTTTCATTCATTCTCGCAAGAGAAGATCAAAGGTGTTGAATTTGCTGACACCACGCGAACGAGCGAGATTGAGATTGATGTGAGCCAGGTTCGATGGAAGTAGCATCTTCCTGAATCTTATAAAGCTTAGCTGTCTTAATGAATCGTTACATCGCAACTGTCGTATAGTTCTGTATTTTCATGCTGTCTAATGCAAAGAGTCCCCCCAGTGATATGAATTTAATGATTAGCCAAGAGCAATTACCTCTACGGCACATTACACTCTTGCCTCTTAGGGAACAACGGTAAAGCCTACTGTCTGAGCCGCCATTGATAGCTTGGAATCATCGCAGACGAATACTCGATTCCTCGGCTTCTCATTGCACCAAACAAGCGCTGCCGCAAGTTGAAACGAATCCAAGGCGCGTAAGCCATATGCATCTGGTAATCTTTCTGCAAGGCTGCGCACTTTGGCGCTCGGCATCATCTCGCGCCACTGCTGTCTTATTACTTCCGCCCCAGGCTATTGCGTGCGAAAGTTCTGGCGACATATCTGAGTCGTGCAGCTTTGTCGTAGTTCATGGACGCGCTCAGGCGCAAGCTTCCACGCCTTCCCGGTAATCAAGGCCGAGATTAACTCTCGTTCGACCGTGCCCTGCAAGTTTGTCTCGGCTTCCGCCGCACGTGTCCCCCACATTTTGCGCCAACGCTCCAATCTCTTTTCAATCACCTTCTCATCGCTCGCCGAGCCGTGCAAAGAGAGCAGATAGGCCGCAGTGTTTACCGCTTGCGGCTCGTCGCTTTCGAGTCGCTTAACCAGCAGCGCATCAATCGCGTCCGAATAATAGAGTTGGGTGAAGTCTGGAAGGAAGTTGAAATCCTGTCCCGGTTGTATCACATCCAAAACCTGTTCGATCATAGGCAGCGTCTCTTGCTCGTTGTGCCGCGCGAAGTAGGCTAAGAGCGCTGCGCGCGACTCTAAAGGGAGCCTCGACGACGCGTCTCTATAAATCTGCATCAGGTCTGCGTAGATAGTGTTGCTCGCATAGCGCGCGGCCAGAGAAGTTTTCTGTTTGAGATATACCGAGTCGAAATTTACCTTTGATGATGCAAGTCTGCGAATCTGTTCGAGAAGTGCATCGTCAACCTCCGGTAAAGATTTATCGTTCAAGCTCTCCAGCAATTTAAGATCAACCAGAGAAGTCGGGTCACGAATCTCTGCTATCACATAGCCACGGGCTTTCTCCGGCGCGATTTCAATCAGACGTTTGAGCGCAGCATCGTGAATATTCTTGCTCGCAATGCCGCCAGAGCCGAGCATCTTTTCCAGCGTAGGCACAAGCGAAGGGTCTCGCAGTTTCTCCCAATACACGTCCAGCAGGTAATTCTGATCATAAGGATGCAGGCTGTCGAACTGCTGCAAGAGCAGGCGGCGCACTTCGTCCAGCAACACGCCAGCGGTCTGCGGCTCTTTGGGTAAGTTCATGAGGATTGTCATGGCCGTCGTTGTCTGGCTGTGGCCTGCGCGCTTTTCAAGACTCGCAGCCAACTCGTTGACATAAGTGTCTTGAATCTCCGTCATTCTCGGATCGACGCCCTTCGGAGTTAAGACTCCGGCTATGGTCGCTGATTCCGCTTTGACTCTGCCACCTTCCTCAAGCCAGCGCAGTTTGCTCACGACTCTGAGAAGAACAGTTGTCACGGGCATCTTCAGATCGCGCATGGCCTCTTCCAGAAGTTGAAGGACGAGCGAGCGGTTGCGAGCTATGAAGAGGCCGTTGATGATGTGCGTCGTGTAATTCCCGGAGCGCCCTTCCGAGTTTAGAAATCGTCGCACCTTTTCGCGGGACGATGCGTCGCCCGTTAGATACGACAACTCTTGTGTGAGCTTCTCCTCGACTTGCCAGTCGCGCGTCGCGTCAAGCGAGTCCGAAAGGCGCTTCACCTCTTTCTCTTCGTCAGCCTCGCTCATCGGTTGAACCTCGAAACTGACTTCATTTGTCGTCAGAGCAATCGGATGACGATTCTCATGAAGCGAAGATGTGGGCGATACTCTGCGGGTTGTGACCTTAACGGAATAACGACCAGCGCGATCAAATCGAAGGGTGTCGTTAAGCAACAGTTCAACGCGCGTAGGACTATCCGAGAGCTTTTTGAACGATATGACATCCCGCATGTAACGCTCACCGCTCAGATAATCATCAAGCCAGCGGTTGACTCCCGCATCGGGCGCGACCGAGATAGAGTCGCTCCTAGGCTCATCCCTATCCCGTATCGTCTCCACTTGATAGCCGTCACTATCAGCCGTGAATTCCATAACCAGCTTTATGGGGTCGCCTATACTGTAAACAGTTTTATTCTCAGCTAGAGAAAGCTTGACATGCACAGCTGCTGTTGCATCCTGTGAGTAAACCACATTGGTCGATGAAAGCCATCCGACAATAACCGACATTAAGAGAATCTTTTTCATGCTATTTAAAATGAGGATTATGAACCGCCCTTTGAGTATCTGCTGCAAAGGATCGGCTGCCCCATAGATGTAGTTTTTCATCTTAGCACCGCACGAGCTTTAGTAGAACCAGCGGCAGCGAACATCTCTTTCAATTTGTTCCCGTGGACGTATTAGATTCCAACCGCAGACGGAAAGATGTTTCAGGGCCGATTCGTCAGAACCCTATGAGACTTAGATTACCTTGTCGCACAGACAGAAAAACGAATACTATTCACGACGGAAAAGGAGCTATCGGATTTTCTCTCCAGTCATGGAATGAAGTTAAGCGATATTGCGCAGTGAAAATGAGCAGAATGACATACGTGCATTTCTTCCTCAGTCTGATCGCCGTATTCCTTATCACGGGGAGCGAATCTGTCGCGCAGGAAGATGGGTCTCGGGTTAGCCCGAAAGTCGAACTCTCTTCAAACAATAGAACCTACGTCCAATTTGAGCCTCTAGCCCTCGTATTTAAGTTGACCAATACCACCGGGCAGCCTTTGCCGGGTCAAAAAGTTTCCGCACCGAGATATGGTCGGTTATTCGCTACTGCTTCAAGAGAGAGTCGAGTTGAAGAGATTCCAGGTTTTTCACTTGACCCTAATAGCAGTATCTTGACCGCTCCAATCATGCCGGGCCAATCCCAAGAACTGCAACTGATCTTCGTTCCCACTGAGCGCCGGAGATTACTACAACCGGGAAAGTATGAGATAAAAGCCATCCTGGATGTAAAACCTAACATTCACGCCGAATCTACACCAATAACAATCGAGATAGTAGAGCCTGGCGGAATGGACTTGGAAGCAAGCCGTTACATTAGCAACAAAGGTTCACCAGCTTACTTCTTCGAAGGTCTTTTAATAATGCCCGACGGTGTGGACCAGAATGCTGTCTGGGCGGATGCCATCAGGAATCTTGAAGACTTTGTGGCGCTCTATTCTGAGACCGCTTACGGGGACTATGCCACATTAACTTTAGGTGGATTTTACTTTCATCAGATGGAGTATGGGTTGGCAATCCAGACACTCGCCAAGTTGGCAGATAAAGATGGATTTCCACGACTCGATAGTGTCCTGACGACTCTGGCGGCGAGCTACAAGAGGTTAGGAGATACTGCCAAAGCAGAGGAGTACCTGGAAATGTTGAAGAGCAAGCGACCGAACAGCGAGCTTGTCAAGAGCACTGAAATATTGGTCCGTCAGTGAAATCAAGATTAAAGGATATATTACTGCTGAGACTTATCTTTCAGAAACTTTTCAAGCTCTTCCAGCTTGAAAGGCACGGCCTTCCATCCCATGTAGTTTGAAGCAAAGCCAGCAATCTCTCCTGCCTGCGCCGCGCCATTCGGCATCTCATTTCGGCGAGCGATCATCTCGTAGAGATATTTAACCCCGTCATTCTCTTTCAGATGAACCAATTGAAAGGCCGCCTGTAGTCTCACCTGCGAAGAGGGTGATTCGGCCAATGCCCTCTTTAAGTAAGGGACGGCTGCCGCGCCGTAACTGTTACGAAAGACGTAAGGCAGTTGCCAGGAGGCGCGATCACCGCGGAGCATAAAGGCCATGAGATCTTCCATGTCTTTTTGGTCCTTATGCCAGCCCAGACAGATCAACGCTTGCTCCGCCACGGCAGGATTCTGCGCCAGATCAAGGAGCGCTAGCTTCGAGCCTTTGATGTTCGACACGCCTAGATATTCCGCTAGGCTTCGTAAAGCGGCGTCGTCCTTTAACTGCATCATGCGATTGAG
>QHXM01000186.1 GCA_003222945.1 Acidobacteriota bacterium | reverse complement strand
AGAAGATTGTGTACGGGCAGAACGTCACGCAGACAAAGCAGTATGCTGCTACGGGCAATGCAGAGGTGGCATTCATTTCTCTCGCGCTCGTGAAAGGAGGCGAAGGGCAAGTGATAGAGGTTGGCGAAGACTTGCACAAGCCTATAGATCAAGCAATGGCCGTCACCAAAGATTCCAACAAACAGCAGGCCGCCCAACGCTTCCTGGATTTTGTTCTAAGCGCAGAAGGACAAGCATTACTCGAACACTACGGCTATGAAAAGAAGTGATGAGTACTGAGTACTGAGTGAAAAGCATTCTATCTCAGTCCTCAGTACTCAGTACTCATCACTTCTTTACAAACGTTTCCACTTTCAAATCGCTTCCGTCCGTGCTGACGGTGATTGTGCCGCGCTGACCTGTCGTCATCACCTCTGCGCCGCTTGCGCGCCAGCGGTCCACTACTTCTTTGTGCGGGTGACCAAAGATTGAATGAAGGCCGACGGAGATGACGGCCAGGCCGGGATGCGTCGCTTTCACAAAGGCGTCGGTTGACGACGTGCGGCTTCCGTGATGCGCGACCTTCAGGACATCGCAGCCGATCTCGTCACGCGCGCCTGCCAGTGCCGCTTCCGCCTCTTTCTCCATGTCGCCTGTCAGAAGAAAGACGCGATTGCCGAAACTTAGACGGAGCACGACGGAGTCGTTGTTGCGCGAAGGCGCATTCAAATTTTCCGTGCGCGGCGGCCAAAGCACTTCCGCTTCGACCGCTCCGAAATGCAGAATGTCGCCGCGCCCAATGAGTTGAATTGGAAGATTGAAGGTTCGCGCAGTCTCAGCAAACTTAGCGAACTCGGGGTCGTTAACGGGCGCGCGCCCGACTATGCCCGAACGGACATGAAAGTTGCGCGCGACGGCGTTCAAACCGTCAATGTGGTCCGCATCGGCGTGCGTTGCGAGTATGTAGTCAACGTGGTCAAGCCCGTGCCACCACAAGTATTCCGAAACGACCGCTTCGCCAATGCTCTGTGCGTCGCGCTCGAAAGGCTCCGTCGTTTCATCTTCGTCCGCGCCACGTCGGGGCTGACGATATTGAGGCCGCCCGCCTCCGTCAACGAGCAGAGTCGTTCCGTCCGGCATGGTCACAAGAGCAGAATCGCCCTGCCCCACGTCCAGAAAATCAATTCGCAATCTTCCGTCCCGTCTGCCTGCGCTCAAAGGATGAAAGACTACAAGCGCGAACATCCCTGCAAACGCAATGGCGGCAAATTTCGGCCTCACAAGCAATGGCGATTCAAACTTCTCTTTCACAAAGGTTCGCCGAACCGGATTCCAGCGCGTAAGCGCGACGGCTAGAATCAAGAGCGGCGCGTAGTAAAGAATGTAAACGAGCGAAGGCCAGCCTGTGTATTCAGGCAGACGAACCTGTGCGACGCCTGCATTCGAGAAAGGATCAACGCTGTGAATCATCAGGTAGCTTAGGCTTTCCGCGATCTTGAAAAGCGGCGCAGCGAGTCCCATGTTCAGTTGAGCGAAAAGGAGCGCAGCGAGCGCAATCAATCCGACGAGAGCCATC
Source organism: Acidobacteriota bacterium (assembly GCA_003222945.1). Lineage (GTDB taxonomy): Bacteria > Acidobacteriota > Blastocatellia > Pyrinomonadales > Pyrinomonadaceae > QHXM01. The sequence goes on along the minus strand of QHXM01000186.1, from coordinate 6,779 downwards.
AGTGCGCCCACCCAGATGTTAAGCACGAGCGCAGCGAAAGAGAGACGATGAAAGTAGATAACGAGAAGCGGAAGCAGAACTATCTGCACGCTCGCTGAGACCAGAACCGCGCCAAAGCCATAGCGCAAGATGCGCTGCACATGAAGCCTCTCAAGTCTGGCAGCCAAAGGCGTCTTGAAAAGTTTGTAGCTGTAGCTTGACCTTGCGATTTCTCTTCGCCACTCTCTCTCGCTCCAGAAAAGAGTCTCAGCGAGTATCCTAAACCAACGCGGCGCTCCAGGCGGGTGCGGCGTCTCAAGCGTAGGATGCCACGCACCCGTCTCGCGCAACTTTTCAATGAGCGGCCACGCTATGCTGATGATCGCAAGCACTGAAAGAAAAGTTAGTTGGAACGACGGGTCGAACAAATCCGTGGGCCGCCAAATGAGCAACACCAGCACGGCGCAGCCCAGAGCATTCAAAGACCTCGCGCGGCGATGAACAACCGGCGCGAGTGCGATCAGAGTGAACATCAGCGCCGCGCGCACAACAGATACGCCTGCGCCGACGGCAATCGTGTAAGCCCAAAGGAGCAGGACCGAAACTGCGAACTGCCAGACGCGCCGCTTCGTCAAGCGCTGCATCAGAAAGAGAATGAGGCCGCCGATGAAAGCTATGTGAAGGCCGCTGATGACCAGCACATGAAATGTTCCGCCTTCGCGGAAACGTTCTGCCGCGTCGTGCGTTAACTCGTAACGGTTGCCCATGAGCGCAGCCTTTAAGACTCCGCCCGTCTCAGGCGAAAACTTTTCACCCATTTCTGCCAGAAGTTTTTGTCGCCACTCATAAAGCCAATAGAGCGGCAGAAAAACTCGCTCGTCATCCATGCGCTCTATCAACAGAGGGCTTTTGATTACGGCTGTCGCATCAACGCCCTTTCGCTCAAGATACTCTGTCAAAGAAGAGACTCCGGGATCGCGGTAATTCTCCGTACGGCTGAGCGCAGTCATCACGCGTAGCCGCGCGCCATAGCGCAACTCCAGAGCTTCGTACTCAGCGCGCACAGCGCGTTCGCGCACCGGAGCAAAGAGCAGCACCAAGCCTGAAGCCTCGCGCTCGTCCTCTCTGTATCTAAGCTTCTCTACGCGCAGCGTCAGGTAGAAACCGTCGGGCGCAGGCTCGGGTTGAGCGATCATTACTCCCGTCACCTCCACAGGCTCGCCCGAAGCAATCAGCCCGTCATCATAGAATCGCTCTACGCGCTCTTTCGTCACACTGCTCTTCTCTAAAATTGCGAGAGTTGCGCCTGCGAAGAAGAAGGCGATAATGAGCAGCAAGGAAGAGAGCGATAGAAAGCGCCTGACAAAGCTATACAGATGTGCGAGCGTACAGGTAGCAAAGCAAACCAGAGATAGGTTGACGGGTAAAGCTGTAAAGTGCGCTAAGAGAATGCCCAGCGCGAAGGACGCAGCAAGAGCCGCGAGCGGATGAGGAACAAAAGCAGTCTGTTGGGGAACAAGACGCATGAGCAAAGGTTTTGAGATTTGAAATCTCAGGGTTTCAAAATCTGACGTTTATAACAAAATATGTTCATCCTGTTTTCAGATGAACGACTGTTTCCACGTGATGAGTCTGCGGGAACATATCAAATGCAGCGATAGAGTCAAGAGAATAATTATTAGCGAGCAAGACTTTAAGATCGCGCGCAAGCGTAGCCGGATCGCACGAGACGTAAGAAATAGCTTGCGGTCTAAGCGCGAGTATGCCGCCGATAGCATCATCTTCCGCTCCTGCGCGCGGAGGATCAAGCAATACGAAATCAACGGGCGCGAGCCTGCTGCTATTCTCCCTGAGCCACTCTGCGACCGTTGAGACTGCGAAAGTAGCATTACCGAGTCGCGCACCCTCAACGTTGCGTCTAGCAAAGCTGATGGCTTCGGCGTTGGCCTCAATGCCAAAGACGCGCGAGAAGCGTTCTGAGAGCGGAAGAGTGAAAAGCCCCGCGCCGCAGTAGAGATCAATCGCCGTCTCGCCTATTGCATCTTTAATAGCTGCGGCAATCAAAGGTTCGAGAAGCGCGTGATTGATTTGAAAGAAGCCTTCGACGCTGAAGCGATAATAGTGCCCCGCAATCGTGCGCGTGACTTCGCGCGGCTGATTCTCACTCAGGCCCGGCGCAAGCGATGCTCCGTTGTCGCCAGCCACAGCCTGAAACTCTGTCTGTTCACGAGGCAGCGCACCATTTCTCATATGCTCACGCAAGCTCTCAAGCGTCGCTGCAAGTTCAGGAACGAGGACTGGACACTCCGCGACATCGCAGACGCGATGAGATGCGCGCTCGAAATAGCCCAGACGTTTCTTCTGCGCGTCGTGCTGCCACTGTGCGCGCGAGCGATAGTGCCAGATGTTTGGAGAAGCTGTTATTGGAATCTCGCCGTTGAAATCAATCCGCGCTATGCGACGAATGCAGTCGCGTATGATCTCGGCTTTGGCTGCGAGTTGCGCTCCGTAAGCCAACTGCTGAAAGTCGCAGCCACCGCAACGCCCGAAGTAAGGGCAGGGCGGCTCGATGCGTGCAGGCGAAGGCGCTAACACTTCTACAATCGAAGCGAAGTGGACGCGACCCTGCACGCGCTCTACCTGCGCACGAACGCGATCACCGGGCGCTGCGAGCGCGACGAGAAGCGTTCGACCATCTGCATGAGCCAGCCCCATACCGCCCGGCAGTATGCGTCCTATTGTGACTTCAAGAGTTTCGCGCCTTTGCGTTTTTTTCTTGATTTCAGATCGCGTTCGCTTCTTCATCTCAAACTAAACGTTTCACGCTGGGAGCGCAGGCGTAGTCTCTTCGTCTTATAGATAGAACAAACTCAAACGAGGTAAGCCGTGCGTGTCGCGCAGCCGTTTCAATACCAGGTTTTCAAGCGTCTGCTCGAAGACTGTCCGCTCCATTCGGCTTTGATAAGGTTGCAACTGCTCTTCGGCTTCGGCGCGTGCTGCTTTTAATTCTCTTGACGAAAGACTCTTGAGTAAAGCTTCGTCCAAAATCTCCTCAAGACTCGTGAGTGCGTCTTCCAGCTTCTCAGCATCAGGACGCGCGGCGCGTTTGAAATCCTTTTCTAATTCCTCCAAACGAGAAACAGCACGGGAGAGCGCATCGCATAGATCATCCTTGCGCCGCTTCTTCCTCTCTTCGCAAATCTGCAGAAGCGCGACGCGCGCACGCTCCATGTGTTCAAGTATTGCTGCGCGCGAGAAAGGCAGGTGCGAATCATCACTCTGTTCCTGAAGAATGCGCTCGCCGTTCTTCTGCTCCGCCGCGCCGACTTGCGCCTCCTGCCATTCTGCAAACTGCGCCTCGACCTCTTCCTGACAATAGAGCAGTGACTTAACACTTCGTCGTCTTGGCTTGGACTCGTAGGAATCGAACGCTCGCTCAATGCCTCGAAGCGCGACATGCAGAGGCACGCCCATCTCCTTCCAACTCTCAATCAAGGCCCAGTCCATAGGGCTTAGCAACAGATGTTTTCCTCTGCGCCGTATAAAGGTGTCTTCGATTTCGGTGAAGTAGTTAAAGTAGTTCAAAGTTCCAAGTTCCAAGTTCCAAGTCTAAAATCCGCTGTCCGACTTGGGACTTGGAACTTGAGACCTGGAACTTTTTGTTCGTTCATAAATCAATCTCAAACCTTCAAGCGTGAGCGTAGGGTCAACCGTTGTGATGTACTCCGAGCCTGTGGCTATGAGCGATGCAAGACTGAAAAAGAGCCTCCGAAGAGATGCTTATGCCGGGCGTGATGACGCCGCCCAGATATCTTCTTCGCGCGTCAATCGCGTTGAAGGTCGTAGCCGTCCCGAAGTCAACGACGATTGAGGGCGCTCCGTATTTGTGAATCGCAGCGACCGCATCAACGAGCCTGTCTGCGCCCACATCCGAAGGCGGGTTGTATAAAATCTCTAATCCCATATCCGTCGTGTGGTCTATCATCAATGGCGTTAGATGAAAATAATCTTCGGCCATTCTCTTCAACGTGTAGTTCAGAGGCGGAACAACGGATGCGATTGCAATTGCCGTGATCGCTTTGAAATCAATCCCCGCGATCTCGAACAGGTTGCGCGCATAGACGCCGTACTCGTCAACGGTCCGCACGCGCGCAGTCGTCAGACGCCAATGCACTACGAGACTAGAGCCGTCGAAGACGCCTAGCGTTGTGTTTGTGTTTCCTGTATCAATGACTAGAAGCATGGCGGAAAAGCAGAATACAGAAGTCAGAAGTCAGAATGAAAAGCGTGCGCTCCTTTCTTCATTCAGGTTGCGTCGATCACTGAGTTCCTCTGTCATAGTTTTTACGCTTGCGCGCGCAGGCTCGTAATATCGCCAGCGCGAATGATTCTGAGTTCTCCTTGATCTGTTTCTACACGCAAAGCGCCGTCCGCTTCAAGGCCGCGCGTCCATCCGTCGAAGATTTCCGTAGAGAGAGAGACGCGAACGCGTCGGTCGTGCGCGTAGGATGAGCGGCGAGTCCATTCGCTTATCGTCGCCGCTTCGCCTCCGGGCGATTGAAGAATTTTGTAGCGCCGCTCGATTGCTCGGACGAGCGATTGCAACAACGTCTCTCTGTCAGGTTTGTTTCCGGTCCGTTGTGCGACTGACGTTGCAATCTCCTTCAACTCGGACGGGAATGCTCGGTCGTCCAGGTTGATGCCTATGCCGACGACGACGACGCGACCACTCTCGGTCTCAACGGTTTCTGCCAGGATTCCGCAGAGCTTTCTATCATCAGCGATGATGTCGTTCGGCCACTTGATGTCTGTCTCAAGCTGGCAAGCTTCAAGAAGCGCGTCATGCACGGCGAGCGCTGACATCAAAGTCAAAAGAGGCCACGATTGCGGCGCGAGGCTTTCGGGTCTGAGCACTATGCTGAAGTAAAGCCCTGCATCCGCTGGCGAAATCCAGACGCGCTCTTGCCGCCCGCGACCGCTCGTCTGCTCTCGCGCAACGACGCACAAACCTTCCGGCGCACCATGCTGAGCCTGTCGCGCGGCCTCCGTGTTCGTAGAAGGCAAGGAATCGAACCTGAGTATGACGGGACGTAAAATTGGCTTCATTAAGTTTTCTGCGCGCGTCGCGGTGCTGAATCTTCTTGCTAGAAACAACCTAGTACGGTAGCTTTCCATCGTCAAGCTATATTGATTTCAGATTGCAGGACTGCCGAATGAACGGAAGCGAGATTGACTGGTTTCCAATAAAACTCTCGTTCGCAGTTGCGAGCGCCGCGACCTTGATTGCGCTCATTGCGGGTTCTGCGTTGGCGTGGATTCTTGCCCGAAAGCGTTTTCCGGGACGCGACGTAGTTGATGCTCTGATTACTCTGCCGCTCGTTCTTCCTCCGACAGTTCTTGGTTATTACCTGCTCGTACTGCTCGGCACGCGCTCCGCCTTCGGCGGCTTTCTATACAGAAACTTTGGCATACGCCTGACCTTCACCGTCACGGCTGCGATCATAGCGGCGACGATTCACGCGCTGCCTCTAGTCACCAAGAGTCTGCGTGCGGCATTCGAGAATGTTGACCCGCTGATGGAAGCTGCGGCTCGCACGCTAGGGCTTAACAGTCGCCGCATCTTCTTTCGCATCACGCTCCCGCTAGCCTCACGCGGCGTTCTGGCAGCAACGGCGCTCGCCTTCGCACGCGCACTAGGCGATTTCGGCGTCACGATAATGATAGCCGGAAATATTCCCGGCAAGACGCAGACTGCATCGGTAGCAATCTACGACGCCGTGCAAGCCGGACGCGATAACGAAGCCTTCACGCTCTCCATCATAGTCTCCGTGATAGCTGTGGTGATGCTCTACTTCATCAACCTGTTTGGAAGGAAGAGCAGTAGGCAGTAGGCAGTGATTAAGAGTTGATAAGTTGAATGCTTGATTGGTAATTACTAACTTGGTTCATCAATACTTTCTGCCTACTGCCTACTGCCAACTTTTTCTCTTGACTCTGGAATCAATTCCAGCCCTTACACTGCTTCGGTGATGGTTATGACTTTGAAGACGAATCTTCGCTCCGGCGAGTTGGCTAGGCTGGCGGGTGTGAGCACAGACACGTTGCGACATTATGAACGCAAGGGTGTGCTGGCTCATCCGAGACGCTTACGAAATGGTTATCGTGAGTACACGGCAGAGGCTCTTGATCGTGTGCTGCTCGTGCGGCGTGCGCTCTGTGTTGGATTCACGCTCGACGAGTTGGCGCGCATTCTGCGAGAGCGTGATGGCGGGCGTGCTCCGTGTCGAGAGGTGCGCGAGATGGCTGCGGCAAAGCTGGCGGAGGTCGAAGAACGTCTCAAAGAAATGTTGATGGTACGCGATGAGTTGCGCGCGACCATTAAAGATTGGGATTCGAGACTCGCGCACACAGCGAGCGGCAAGCAGGCCAGACTGCTTGAAGCGCTCGGCAATAACCATCGCGCCGCGAGACTGGAAGCCCTGTCACCAATCCCTTCATGGACGACCCGAAGAAAGAAAAGGAGATGAAGTCAAGCGATGAAAATCAAATCTTATTTTGGAGTAGCCTTTCTGTTAGTGAGCGTGTTGACGTTCTGTTTTGCAAGGACCGAGAGTGCATCATCACAAACTCCGCAGCAATCAAACGCACAGACGATGAAGTGTAGCGGCATGAACGAGCGCGGCGATCAGGCTATGGGCTTCTCGCACATGAAAGCGACGCATCACTTTCGCCTGCTGCGTGATGGCGGCGCTATCAAAATCGAAGCCAACAATGCGCAGGACACAGAGACGCGCGACGAG
>QHXM01000185.1 GCA_003222945.1 Acidobacteriota bacterium | reverse complement strand
ACGCGGTTGTCGCTTCAAACCTGCGCGAAATCACTGATGAGGTATTGGCAACGCTCACGCCGCGCGAAGAAAAAGTGATTAAGATGAGATTCGGTCTGGGCACTTCTGGCTCAGAGCACACGCTCGAAGAGGTCGGCCAACACTTCGCAGTCACACGCGAACGCATACGACAGATAGAGGCAAAAGCTTTGAGAAAGCTGCGGCATCCTTCGCGCTCTCGAAAGCTGAAGGCATTTTTAGAGAGCACACAAACATAGCGCCGGACCTTTCATGTTCACAGGTCGGCGCGGGCTTTATTTATTTAACTGCTTGAGGAGATAAGTTATGAAAAGAGTATATTCGCCCCTTCCCGTTCTGGGACTCGCGTTGATATTTTCCATCTCATTGGTCGGATGTAACAAGTCCGGCGACACGAGCGGGAATACCGGCGCGAATAAATCGACTTCCAATTCATCCTCCGCTTCTCCTTCGCCGTCCGCTTCAACTTCTACGGGCAAGGCTGCGTCGGCCAGTAATTTCGTAGGCACGTGGCGACCCGCGAATAATGAGGGCAGCGGGGATAGCCCGTTCAGGCTCGTCATTAAAGACGACGGGACTTATATGATTACGTCAAAGGACGCCCAGGGGCAATCCATGAAGGGCACTTACACTGTCTCTGGCGACACGGCGACGCTCTCCGACCCGGAAGGTAAAGGCGATGAAGGTATTGCAACTATCGAGAGCGATGGCCGACTAAAGATATCAGGTAGCAAAAGTCAGGGTGCGGAGTATTTTGTTAAAGAGTAGGGCGGCGCTTACGTCCAACCTATTCGCCATTTCCTTCTTCCAGGCACGGTCGGTTATAATTACAGGTGTGAGAGTTAGACTTTAATGTCACTCTCACATTTGTGGTCTTATGTCCCAAAGAATTATAGAAAGTTACAAGCAGAAACTCGCAGGCGAAGAGGGCTGGATCAGAAAGCGCGGCGCTCAGCTTCGCATAGCTCTGTGCTATCCGAACGTCTATGAGATAGGGATGGCGAATCTTGGCTTTCATGCGATGTACGAGCTATTTAATCGCATCCCTGAAGTCTCAGCGGAGCGCGTCTTTCTGCCCAGTGAGAAAGAGATGCGCGAGTATGAACGCTCGCGCGCATCTCTGCTTTCAATGGAATCCCAAACGCCTGTGCGCGACTTTGATGTCGTTGCATTCTCAATCTCTTTTGAGACCGATTACCTGAACATGGTCCGCATGTTACGTTTGAGCGGCGTGCCCGTGTGGTCTAAGGATAGGACGCATCACGACCCGCTCGTTGTGATGGGCGGCGCGGCATCGTTTTTGAATCCTGAGCCGATTGCGGATTTCACGGACGTGATAGGCGTAGGCGAGGGCGAGATTTTAGGGCATCAGCTTGTTGACGCTATCTTTGAGAATGAGACGAAAGACGAAATTCTGCTGGCTCTGGCTCGACTGGAAAGAGGCTTTTATGTTCCTTCGCTCTACGATGTGACTTACAGAGAGGACGGGACAGTTGAACGTTACGCACCGCGCGTTGAAGGTGTGCCGGAGAGAGTCGGTCGCGCGCTTGCCGCTGAGAATCCGAAGGAAGGAAGTCTTCGCCGCGCAATGCGTCGTGGCGAGACAGAAGTTGCCGAAGCGTTACGAGGAGAAGAAGTCTTCGCGCCTTCGACCGTAATCTTCGCGCCGCAGGCGGAGATGGGCGAACGCTTCCTTGTTGAGATTTCGCGTGGCTGCTCGCAAGGGTGTCGCTTCTGCTGGGCCGGATTTAATTACTGGCCTCCGCGCGTTGTGCCTGCCAGGGACATTCTCAGAAAAGCGCAAGAGTGGCGCGCTAAAACCGATAAGATAGGCTTAGTTTCAACAGCCGTCTGCGATCACCCGGAGATAAGCGAAATCTTACAGGGCTTGCGTGCGCTTGACTATCGCATCTCTGTTTCAAGTTTAAGACTCGATCAGATTTCCGATGAACTTCTTGATGCGCTCGTTGAATCACGCGACCAGCAGATTGCAGTCGCGCCCGAAACGGGTTCGGACCGCTTGCGTAAAGTCATAAACAAGAATCTGACGAACGATGAGATCGTTGATATCTGCGGCGCTGTCTTTGATCGTGGGATGCTCACCATAAAGCTCTACCTGATGGTCGGACTCCCGACCGAAACGGACGAAGATTTGGAAGAGATGGTCGTGCTGGTAGAGCGCATCAAGGATAGGATGCTCGAAGCGGGTCGCCGGTTCGGGCGCGCTGGCAAAATCATTCCTTCCCTGAACGGCTTTGTGCCCAAACCCAACACGCCCTTGCAGTGGGACGCTATCTGCGACGAGAAGGAGTTGAAGCGGCGACTGAAATGGGCTTCTAAAAACCTGGCGCGCATCCCGAACGTGGAGGTGCGTGCGATGTCCGCGCGCATAGCTCACGAGCAAGCCCTCTTCTCGTCAGGTGATCGAAGGATTGCGCGCGTCATTGAATCGGCGGCGCGACTTCACGGCGATCTAAAAGCGGCGCTGCGAGAGACCGGCATCAATGCGGCTTTTCACACGAGCCGCAATCGCAGCTACGAAGAGAGATTGCCTTGGGAGATTGTTGACGCGGGACTCGGGCGCGAATTTTTACAGAAAGAGCACGAGCGCGCTAAAATCGCTCGCTCTACAGCGCCCTGCCCGTCTGTTGACCAGTGCACGCGCTGTGGCGTCTGCCCTACCACCTGGTTAGCGAACGCGCCCGCCGGACTTGTGCAGTTGCAGAGTCTGAGTGTTCAGAGAGCGTTAGCATGAAAATCTAGACGCGGAGAGTGGGAGACCGAGGAGACGCGGCGATAAAAGAAAGAAGGCAGCAAAGCGATATGCCTTTGCTGCCTTCTTTCTTTTATCGCCGCGTCTCCGTGTCCCCGCCTCGCTCTTCCTTCCTCTTCTACTTCGTCATGAAAAGATCGGTGCTCTTTACCGGATAGTCGAAAGAATAGTCGTATGTCCAAATTTTGGGGATAAGGCTGATCGGGCGCGTAAACTTAACGCTAGCTACTATGCGTCCATCCTGTATTGTTGATGTGATTTTCGCATCCTGCGGTACGCCGTAATCGTCCTTGCTGGCCTCAAGTTGCTTCTTGACCCAGTCGGGGCCTTGCCCTGTCACGGAAGCAGTATCAACGGTCTTCTGCATATAACCTTTATAACTCGAATACTTGTAAGCCACAGGAATATATTGCACGCCCATGTAGGCGACGACGGCGACGACAACCAGAACTATTATGAACTTGATGCTCGCCGAACCACGCTCATTGCGTCTCGGTCCTGTGGTCCGGCTGGAAGACTTTCTCATTTAACTCTCCCCTCACTCTTTACTTGTTCTTTGAAGCTCTCTCGAACGCTGCGCGGAGCGAGGCGCGCAAAAGTTTTTTATCTATCTCTCTTCCATCAACAACGCGCGCGCGCCCGATTCGCTCAAGCAAAACCCACTTGAGATGGCCGCCGACTGATTTTTTGTCAAGAGAGATTGCGCCGAGAATCATATCTTCACTGAGATCGTCTGCGCGCGGGAGGCGTCCGCAGCGGGCGACGGCGTCGCTCAGTAATTCTAACCCCGAACGGTCCAGCAAGCCTAGTCTTTTTGAAATCTCGCCAGCGACGAGCATCCCGTAGCCAACCGCTTCGCCGTGGCGAAATCGTCTGTAGCGCGTCGCGGCTTCGAGCGCGTGAGCCGTCGTATGGCCGAAGTTAAGTATGCGGCGCGAGCGCGAGTCCGTGCGCGTAACATCTTCGCGTTCATCACCGGCAACGATTGATGCTTTGAATGCCACTTGCGCTGCGATGAGTCGTTCAAGACTCTCTACCCTCGCATGTTTTTCGTCTTCGGCTTCCCTGCGCAGAAAGTTATAGGTCATGTCGAACAATTCTTTGCTGCCCACCGCGCCCTGCTTAACGCTCTCGCACCATCCGGCTGTAAGTTCGCGTAGGGGAAGAGTCCTGATGGTGTCCGTGTCTATCACGACGGCGCGCGGGTGATGAAAAGCGCCTATGAGATTCTTGCCCGCGTCCGCGTTGACGGCGACTTTCCCTCCGACCGAAGCATCCACCTGCGCGAGCAGCGTCGTAGGGACTTGAACGAAGGCAATGCCTCGCAAGTAAACTGCTGCGGCAAACCCGGCGAGGTCGCCCGCGACTCCGCCGCCGAGCGCAACGACCGCGTCGCTTCGCTCCAGACGAGCGCTCATGAGAAAAGCGAGCGCGCGTTTGAGCGTTCTGAGATTCTTGAAACGCTCGCCGTCATTCATCAGCCAGTGCGCGACATCGAAGCCTGCGGTGCGCAAGGCTTCTGCGCTTTGCGCGCCGTAAAGCTTGAAAACTTTTCGATTGGAGATAAGTGCTATGCGACGCGCGTGAACGGTGAGCGCGCCTTGTGCGACTTCGCCTAAGAGCGAGAGCGCGCCTGCACCGATTATGACCTTGTAACTACTGGGTCGCGCTGCTGTCTTGACCGTTACACGCTGCACGCTCTCTAGTCCTCTTTCATCGCGGCTAGAAGGTTGTCCGCCAAAAGCTCGAAGCTTATCTCGCCAAAACCTATGAGCCGCGCAAGCTCCTCGACAGTATAACGTGAACAGGTGCTCCACAGGTCAATCAACTCATCGCCGCACTTGCGCGAAGCCCACCATCGCCGCCCGTACCTTGTCTTCAGATATTCACGCAGAGAGGCTTCAAAAGCCCACGCGCGAAGATACGATGCTGTATAAAAGCCGTCATCAACTTCCGTAAGATAGAGCGCTGAGGCGCGTCGAAAGTGCATGGCTTGAGAGATAGCGTCTGCGAACGATAAGGCCAGCTGCTCTGAGCGAACGTTCAGGCTATCGTGAAGTTGAATCTCATAGCCGAGAGAGGCTGAGCGGCGGCGAATGCTGCTCGAAACCATTAGAGCAAGATCGCGCACAATGTTGCGCGCTCGCGCTTCCCCAATGCTCCTGTGCTCTGCCAGCCAACTCGCGTCCAGAAACAGATGGCTCATGAGGAATGCGTAGCCTTCGGTTGTCGCTGCGTCAGGCGTGTAGAGGAATTCAGGATAGCGCTTAATGAGATCGCGCGAGGACCAGCCGAAGTGTTGCGCGTGTCCCGCTTCGTGAAAGAGGACCATGTAATCGTAAGAGCCGCCGACGGGCGCAACCAGAAGGCGCACGTCCATTGGAGCATTGATGCGAAAACATGCTGCGCGCGGATTTTTGAAAGGGCGGTCTTCCGTTTCAATCTGTATATTCTTCTGCCGCTCTGCGCGAATCCCGAAGCCTTCCATACCTCTTCTGTAAGTGGGCATCAACTCGTCAGCCGGAAAGAATGGATCGAGGCGCGGCGCGCGTTGGAAGTAGAAGTAGTCTGCGTATTCGAGATCGTGGAAGCTTACGC
>QHXM01000098.1 GCA_003222945.1 Acidobacteriota bacterium | reverse complement strand
AGGAGTCCGCCGCCGACTTTGAAGCTGTCCAAAAGTTTAGCTTCGAGACGTATCACCTCTTTATCAACCGGGTCAATCCAGACGACTCCAACCAACTTCGTTACGATGCTTTCGCCAATATTCTTAGGCTTGAAACCTTCTCGCGGTCGGAAATCGAAGACGATTGCGTCGCGGTCACGCAGTTTCTCGCGGCGCGGCGAGACAAACTCGCAGGCGCGCAGGAAGACTGCGACCGTTACGTTGTCGTCCGCTTCCTTCTTCTCCTGACCCCTGTTTTTCTCCGCCTCCTCCTTCTTTTTCTTCTCACGCTTCTCGCGCTCTGCTTCGTACTTGGCTACGTCCTCGGCAATCTTCTTGTCCTGTTTCGCCGCGCGCTCTGCGGAAATCGGGACGCCGTTTTCGCTAATCACCTTGTAAACCGCGCCGCCTCCGGGCAGAGGAAATATCTCATAAACTGAAACCTTCTCTTCGGTCACTTCGCCCTTATCGTTTATCTTGCGCTCGGTCCGCTTTTCGGTGAACGAATAGTTGCTGACGCGCTCGTCCACCTCCTTCTGATTCGCTTCGACCTCTCGCAACAATGCAGGTATGTCGAAAGTCTCTCCCGCAGGCGGATCGAAAATAGAATCTGACAGGCCAGTGTTGTAGCGAGCCGACTGCAATAGAAAAGTCATTGCATCCTTGCCGCCCTGCGCTATCTCCACGCGATGAGGTTCAAGCGTTCCATCTTGCGCGCGATAATCATTCAGAAGCACGGTCGTCCCCGTAGCTTCGTCAACAGTTTTCAGAAGCAGCTTGCTCTTCGCACCGAACCAGTAGCGCATACGCGCGCCGTCTTTCGTCGAAAACTCCAGGACGTAGGCTGGCTCAGTTCCTGCATCATCAAACGCGAGGGTGCGCGCCAGAACATTCAACTTCCTGTAGTCAATCAAGCGACTCGCGCCGAGCGCGGATTGCAACTTGGCCGTTCGGGATTCTGCGTCCGTTAAGGTCCGCAATTTTCCGTCCATGCCGCGCATCCACGCAGAGCGAGAGCTTGCGGCGCTATTGAGTTCGCCATTGCCGAACGTCATGTCCATGCGCGTGGAGGCTGGCGCTTTCACCTTAACAAGAGCGCGCCCCATGGCCTGATCCTTGAGTTGAATCGTCCACTCGTAGGTCGCATCCCTTATCGCCGCCTGACGTTTCTTCCCGCCCGTTGCTTTCAGATAATCGCCGACGATTCTGTCGGGAGATGGAAGATTCTGAGGCCGCGCAGCCGTATTCTTCTTCTGAGCGTAAACTTGCGCGCCGCACACGAGCGCGAGCAGAAGAAAGATGGAAGCAAACAGTTCGCCGCAGCGTCTTCGTGTAAGCAAATTAAGAGTGAAATAGTTTTTTCTGTAAGAGGGGGAATCGTTTTTCATATCAGAAGCGGGTGAAAAGAAAGGCTCGTCAGGGGAGAGCGGTCTTAAATTGCGAGGCACATGCTAACACAGAAAGGCAGCAGGCAGAAGGCAGCAGAGCTTAAGGGTTGATGTGTCGAATGATTTACAGATACCCTTCGCTCAATCAGCTAAAACTTACTGCCAACTGCCCACTGCCTGCTGCCTACACTTCTTCACGATGGTTGGCCTTCGGTCGTCTTGTCTGTGTCTGGCGGTTGAGGAACGTCTGCGTCCATAGCAGATGCAGACTCTTGTTCGGCCTCAAGCTCGTCTTTCTGATCGCTTGCGCCCTGCGCTTGTCCCTCGTCGCGTTGTTCCTGTGACATACACTCGATCTCCTTACTAAATGAATCAAACTCTTAACGCCTCTTCGCAGCCCCTTTGCGCGCTCCCGCTTTCGCGGATTTGCTCACGCTCTTCTTGCCGCCACTCTTTTTAGCAGAAGATTTCCCAGCGCCTCTCTTCGCAGCACTCTTCTTCGCTACGCCAGCGGCGCGACCCTTGCCCGCAGCACGCCCTTTCTTTGTTCCGGCTTCAGGCACATCGCTCTCACCTTCCACTGGCGGGAAGTTTTCATGCTCCTCTTTCGTCATCTCGCCATGCTGCTGCTGATAAGCATACTCGTTCGGAATCAACGCACCATGAATCTCAAATCTATCTTTCAAACGTCCGGGATTACCCTTAGGCATCTTCTTCTCTTCCTCCTTGTCAGTGAACTCAAAGGCCGCGCTTGACAGCCAGCGCGACGCATCCTTATATTCAAAATTTCAAACAGAGCCACCTTAGCTCAGTTGGTAGAGCGACGGTTTCGTAAACCGTAGGTCTCCGGTTCAAGTCCGGAAGGTGGCTCCAGAAACTTTAATTGCCGTATAGCTGATGAACAGTTATACGGCAATCTTCTTTGAGCTTCAATCTGCGATCAATTAGAAACCAGCCAACCTATGTTGTCGGGCGTAGCAGTCCGCGAAAGATGCCCTGCACCTGAACCTGCGTTGCGGGCAAGCGCACGGGCGCGAGTTGTGAATTTGCCGGGCGAAGCTCGACTTCAGTTCCAAAGCGGAAGAGACGTTTTAAGGTTGCGCGCGCGCCATCAATGAGAGCAACCACGATTTCGCCATCGCGCGCTTCGGTACGATTCTCTATGAGAGCAATGTCGCCGTCGCAGATGTGCTCGTCAATCATTGAGTCGCCAGAGACACGCAGAGCATAGACGCGTTCGGGCCGCACGCGACCCAGTAGAAAACGCGGGACGATGATCGGCTCCTTTTCTTCGATTGCATCAATAGGCGTTCCGGCTGCTACGCTCCCCAATAGCGGAAGCTCGCAGACGGCGTCCGACGGAACGTCTTCGACTTTGACTTCGAGATTGAATGTTCCATCTTGGCTTCGGCGCGAGAGCAGACCGCGACTTTCGAGCGCCGCGATGTGCTTTGCGATTGTGGCTTTGGACGAGACGCCGAAGTGTCGCGCTATCTGAGCATAGGAAGGCTCATAGCCGTGACGCTCTATGAAGCGCGTGATGTAATCCAGAATCTCTTTCTGTCGCTGCGTGCGTGGCTGCATGAAACTCTCCTTCCCGGGGCGAGGGTAATGCGATTAGGGGGCAAGCGCAAGCGCGAAGTGAATATAAAGGTGTGCGAAGCGGAGCGTCAAGAGAAATGATGAATGGTGAATGATGAATGATGAACAGAAAGACCTCTGCTTTTCATTCATCATTCATCATTCCGCACTCATCACTGCTCTTCATTTCCTCACTGAATATCGTGAGAGCGTGCGCGGGAAGATGCGAACGCCTGCGGGCATTTTTGAGATGGGCAGTTTGTCGCTTCCCGTCAAGATGTCGCGCGCAGTCATTCCGTAAATAGCACGGTTATCGTCATTGTCAGGACTGATGACGACGCCCTTCAGTTCTACGCCCGCGAACAGTCCGCGGCTGCGCGAGTAGGAGAGAATGCCCGCTTTTAATTGCACGTCTGTCGAAGCGCTCGCTGTGCGCCCGACCGGTCCGCCCGCGATGCTTCCCTCGCCGCCTATCTCAAACTTATCTTCCAGCAGACCCTTCAAAGCGTCCTCGTTCATAAACAAGAGAACGAAGTCTGTTGACGACGCGCCGATCTGCAAGCCAATGCTTGCGCCACCAAGATTGAAGAAAGCGGGCGCGCTCCACCCGCCTTTGACGCGACGACTGATGACGCCGTGCCCTGCGCGCCCGCCGATGATAAAGCCTGCCTTGATGACGTTAGGGAAAACGGCTACAGCCTCAGCCTTGTCCAACAGGTCCTGAGGAATACCCTTATCCGGCGCAGCCATTATCTCTGTGAAATCTCGCGCGGCTTTGCGCGAACGCTCCGTCGCCTCATTGATCTTCTTCGCCTGTTTACTCTGCGCCGAAGCCGTACAAGCCCAACCGAGCAAGAACATCAAGCAGAGAGCGCAATTAATCATTTGTCGAAATAGATGCTTCATCTTTTCAACTCCTTCGTGAAAGGCAGGAGTCAGAATGGATAAGGCCGCGAAGCCTGCCTTTCTTTTATTCTGACTTCTGACTCTCGGAATTCTCTATTCTGCCTTTCGCTACTTCCGTGAATACCTGCTGAGTGTTGTCGGGAAGATGCGAACCTCTGCGGGAGCATCGCTCGCGGCCTTGCCGGGCTTCAATACATCGCTCGCTTTTGATCCGTAGATTGCTTCGTTCAGATCGTTATCGGGCGTTATCGTGCCGCCTTTGAGTGCGATGCCAGCGAACAGACCCTTGCTACGCGAGTAGGAGAGAATGCCTGCGTCCAGTCTTGGATTTGTAGTCGCGGCGGCAGTTCGTCCAACAGGTCCAGCGGCAACGCTCACCTCGCCGCCTATCTCAAACTTATCCTTTAGCAGTCCGTTCAATCCATCGTCGTTCATTATCAACAGAACGTAGTCGGTCTTCTCCGCGCCGATCTGCGCGCCGAAACTTCCGCCGCCAAGATTGAAGAAGGCAGGCGCGCTCCAACCGCCTTTCACGCGGCGACTGATGACGCCCTGTCCGCCCTGTCCGCCGATGATGAAAGCTGCTTTGACGACGCCAGGGAAGACTGCTATGGCCTCTGCCTTATCGAGCAGGTTTTGCGGTATCCCCTTCTCCTTTATGCCCATGATCTCATTGAAGACATCTGCGGCGTCAGCCGAATGGCGCTCAGCATCCTTCAACCTCTTATTCTGCGCTAACGCTAGAACTGAAGACAGGCACAGCATAAAAGCTAGAGCGACCGCGCAGGCCAATCTCTTCACAAAAAAATTTTTCATATCTTTCCTCCTTGTCAATTTCGGGAAATGAATTCGTCCACAAAGGACGCAGGGAGAGCCGGACGTTCACGTCCAACATGCAGCTATAAGCAACGACTGTTCCGTGTCCTTTGAGTGATTGGAATTCTACACCCGAAGCGCCGCGAAATCGAAGAGATGTTAGAGTAGAGTAAGCCAGCTTTCGCTTTAGCGTTCTCAAGCGATGCGGTGAGCGCGACCCTTTTGCATACATTCCTGATGATCGCTATTGATGAGAATAGACCTGAATGATGCGATCGCGTATCTCGGCTGGCGTCTTGCCGCTCTTTTGAAGATCGTAGGCCACAAGAGCTTCGCTTACGCAGACGGCGCACTGGGAAGCGTGAGTGTCCTCGAAGCAACTGTGAAGGCTTTTGTGTCCCATGCTCATGTCACAGTGGCAGTAGCAAGGAAGCTGTGCGAGCGTTTCGGGAATCTCCTTAGCTATTTTGTAGGCATCTTGCGCAGGTCCAATGAAACGGTCCGGCGAAAGTGTCGGCGGAAGCTGTCCGATACTCTTTACGTCCTCGAAATGCGCTGGCACGCGGTTCGTTGAGAGCGGCGGCTGTTGATTGGGTGTGGGCTGCGAGCTTACCTCCTGCCGCTCCGTCTCCTTCGTAGTGCAATCGGTCTGTATCAAGATTGCTCCTGCGATAACAAATGCTGCCGGAATCAATATGAGCGCTTTTCTCTTCATGAAACTTCTCATCTCCTAAATCAGAATGATGCCTGAATAGATGTTTTACCATTAGTCCGAAATTTTGACTATGGCTGTGTGGTGAGAGCCTCCGTATCGTTCGCGCCTGAGTTTTTTCCAGTGTAGCGCCCTGTCATTGACATGCCGCTCGGACGAATGCGCAGGAAGAAGTGATATGAAGTCGGGCGGTTTCCGTAAACGGAATCAAGCACGGCTGGCTTTGAATAGAAGGTGACATCTGCGCCGAGAGCTATCGAGAGATGCTTCGTGTTCCAGATATCGCGCGCACCGCCGAATGTATAAGCGCCTATGCGGAACGACGGGTGTTCTTCATTGATGCCCAGACGCGCGCGGTCTTCTTGTCTCAACAGTTCATTCTTGTCTGCAAGCTCAAGCCGCGTATAGATGTAGTTCCTGCGTAAAAAATTCAGGGTTGACTCCGCCGTGTAACCGTTCAGGTTTGCAACAGCACCCGTGCGGCTTACGTGATTTCGTCCCCAGATCAACGTGCTCGCCCAGTTGCCATCCTTGAAAGGTTTGTTGTAGCTGACCGATGCAGTCGTGCGGCGAATGTCTGCGGCTTCGGTTGCCTCCGGGTGTTTTAGAAAGCCGTGGCTCACCTGCATCGACCAGTTAGAGTTCGGCGCAAACGAGAGACGCACGGAGCGAGAGTTCCATGTATGAAACTCGAAGTTGTAACGGTTCTCGTCAGGCTCACGAGCGTTAAAGAGCGAGCCTTCAAGTTTCAATCCGCGATAAGTGAAGCCCGTAGAGAAAACGCCGAAAGCTATATGCGTGGAATCCTCTAAGTGGTGCGCAAGAGGCGCGGAAGGATTTTCGGAAGCCGAGGGGCGATGCATGAAGGCGGTCGGTCCGATAGAAGGCTCGCCGGGAAAGCCCAGATAAGTGAACCAAGTTCCCTTCTCGCCGAGCGCAACGGTGTATGTGCCCGATAATTCCATGAAGAGATCGTGCGGGTGCTGGCGATCAATGAGCGGCTGGCGCTTGTAGGTTTCGCCCGTCTGAAAAAGCTGCGGGCTTCCGCCCGGCGCTAAGGTCAAAGGCTCAAGACTGAACATGCCGCGAAGCTCAAGCGTTCCCGGGCCCATTCTGTGAAACGCCATAGGCATTATCCAGTTCTGCGATTCAAATCTAGTGAAGCCGCGCGGACCACCCTGAGAGTTCACGCCCACCTTCGCATCTGCGTGGACGAAGACGGTCCAGTTGCCTACCATCTTGCTGTACATGTACATGGGCGAAGTCGTTGGCTGCCAGGAAGAGCCTGATCCCATCTGTCCCATCGGCAAAGTATTCTTAGCGCCAGGTCCAATGCAGATTTTCATCTGATCGTCTTCCATTAAAAGCAATGAGTTCGCGCCCATAGGCATATTACTCATCTCGCCCGCCTCCATTCCTGGCATTGAGTTCATATTCTTCATGGCGGACGCCTTCTCTTTATTAGCCTCCGCATTCATGTTCATCCCCATCATATTGTCCATGCCGGAGTTTTCCTGAACGGGTCGCTGGTTAGGATTGGGCGAAGCCTGAGTCTGTTGACTCTGCATACCGGGCATGTTCATCTCCATCTGAGGCGAGGCTGAAGGCTTTGGCGTTGATGCATTTGAAGGCGTCATCATTCCAGGCATATTCATCTGCTCTTGCGAGAGAGCGGGTTGAGCCTTCGGTGTTTGTGCATTGTTCTGCATACCGGACATGTTCATGCCCGTCTGTTTAGATGTAGCTTTCGCTTGCGTTGAAGACAGAGTTGATGAAGGCATCTTCCGCGCTCGCATATCCATTGCGCGCGTCCCGCCTCTTTTACGCGCCCGACCCCTTCTTTGCGCCCTCCGTCCTGACTTGCCTCTCGTTTTGCGCTTGGACTTCATGCTCATGCCAGACATGTTCTGCATGTCATGTTGAGCAGAATCGGTCCACGCGTGCGCGCTAAAGGCAAAGAGTATGATTGCGGCGAGAGCGCACAGAGCACGCGCGCTCAATTTAGAACTACAAAAGCTTCCCATGATCCCCTCTCAAACGATTCTACGAAGCCGATGGCAGGACAGACTGCTTCTCGTATTCGATTCACTGTTGACTGTTTTATGAACGAACGCGTAGGCGTGCGTCTCCGGCCTTCGTTGAAGCCGAAACGTTTCGAGAGTTGTTAAATTAGGAAGGTGCTAATGAGTACGTGGCGACGCGCCGAAGTTACGGGCGGCGCATGTGGTCTTGAAGATAGAAGCGGTGCGAATGAAGCGATGGACGATGCTGGAGACTTTGAAACAAGCGCGGAAATCCGAGCGCTCAAGTCTCGTTTAGACTGCTCAACAGAGGCGACTGCGGCGACTGCTTTCGCTGGAAGATTTGGATGACTCATGCAGTGCGCGCAGAGTTCCGTAGGCTGACTAATTGAATCCGCCTCCGCCTCTGCCGCAGGCATAGACATATTCATACCTTCCATCATGTCATG
The DNA here is from genome assembly GCA_003222945.1 of Acidobacteriota bacterium. GTDB lineage: Bacteria > Acidobacteriota > Blastocatellia > Pyrinomonadales > Pyrinomonadaceae > QHXM01. The sequence continues at coordinate 23,728 of QHXM01000098.1, read as the reverse complement.
AGACGGCATGGAATCCCGCATCGTCTTCGTTTGACAACAGGCGGGCAATTGCGCGTGCTGGCAGAAAGCGGCAGCAAGCACATTGCCCTGCCCGCTCAAGATAAGCGATAGCAGCAGGATGAAAGTGTATGAAGTAAGTCGCCGCATAAAAGTTGAACTTGTCTGATGCCTCAAACGGCAACTTTAGTTTACCACCTTGTTAGTAAATCGTGAATCGTTTGTTCGTCAATCGTGAATCGTAAATAGATAAAAACCAACGTTCTTTCTATTTACGATTCACGATTCACGATTTACAAGCTAAGATGCCCATAAAGTTTTGAAGAGAGGCTTTTGAAGAGAGGCTGGGGACAACTTGAAAGAACAGGATGAAGCAGAGCAGGCAGAATGGGTCGAGGCGACCTTGCGCGAGATGACGTTGGAGGAGCGCGTCGGACAGCTTTTGATGCCGGACACAACGGGCGTTCTCATTCACGAAGAGAGCGCAGAGTTCTCGCGGCTCCTTCATGCGATTGAAAAGCTCGCCGTCGCAGGCTTCATAATCTTCAACGGCGATGCGCTGACGACAGCCGCGCTCACCAACCGCTTGCAGGTGCGTGCGCGCGTGCCCTTGCTGTTCGCTTCAGATTTTGAAGGCGGCGTCGGGATGCAGCTTCGAGGCGGAACGAGGCTGCCGCGCGCAATGGCTCTGGCGGCAACAGGCGATACGGAATCGGCAGCCGAAGCCGCACGCATCACAGCGCACGAGGGACGCGCCATTGGCGTTCACGTAAACTTCTATCCTGTGCTGGACGTAAACAATAACCCTGCGAACCCGATCATCAACACGCGCGCCTTCAGCGACGATCCCGAAATGGTTTCAAACTGGGGCGCAGCCTTCATACGCGCAGCGCAGGACGCGCGCCAGATTGCAACCGCGAAACACTTTCCGGGTCACGGCGATACCTCACTTGATTCGCACATACTTCTCCCCATTCTTGATGCTTCGCGCGAACGTCTGGAACGAATCGAACTGCCTCCCTTTCGCGCAGCGGTCCAACGCGGCGTGCGCGCAATAATGACCGCGCATATTGCAGTGCCCGCGCTTGATCCAGATTCAGATGGCACACGACCCGCTACACTCTCGCCCGCGATTGTTGACGGAATTCTTCGCCGCGACTTCGGCTTCAAAGGCATAGTCTTCTCCGATGCCCTGAACATGGGAGCGGTGGCGGAGCGCTACGAGACAGGCGAAGCGACAGTGCAGGCGATTGAGGCTGGCTGTGATGTTGTACTCTACATGCCAGACGTTGAGCGTTCGCACGCGGCCCTGTGCGATGCGGTTGCGCGTGGTCGCATCACAAAGGAACGCATTGACGAATCCGTTCGCCGCGTGCTTCAAGCGAAGGCTTGGTGCGGACTTCACCTGGAACGCATGGTCTCGCTCGACAACGTCTGGGACGTTGTAGCAAGCCCCGCTCATGCTTCAACTGCTCGTGAGCTATTCGAGCGCTCGGTCACGCTCATACGCGACCCGCGCAACCTTCTCCCCGTAGAGCGAGGACGCGAGCGCGTTGCCGCTATAATCTTGAAAGACGCCGTGCCCGTCTGGGCACATGCGTTGAGAGAGCCTGCCGGTTCGCGCTTCTCTAAAGATGTGCAGACGCGCTGGCGTGCTCGCTTGATTGAATCGAGCGCAGACGCCGCAGACCTTGAACAGGTCCGTGCCTTCGTGCGCGACTGCGACGTTGCGCTCGTTGCAGTCTGCGCTCGTGTCGCAGCATATAAAGGCAGCGTCGCTCTAGGCCAAGCTCATGCTGAAGTCTTGCGGGCGCTCGATGAAGCAAACATCCCAACCATCGCCACCATCTTCGGCAACCCTTACGTTCTGCCGCACGTGCCTGAGCGCGCAACAACGCTCCTGACATTTGAATCGGCGGTCGAATCCGAAACAGCAGCCGTGCGCGTCATCGCAGGCGAAGTCCCCGCACGCGGACAATCGCCCGTCGCGCTGCCACAAGAAAGCCAGACTGTTTAGAGAGGCCGTATAATATTCAGATAGGACTATCACCTAATCTGTGTTGATAATGTAGGGATATTGAGTATTATCCATGCGAGCGCTGCGGTTGAATAATAGTTCGACGCTTCCCGCATTCCGGCAAAGATTTGCTCGAAGGGATAAGTAGATGAAGCCAGCCATTTTGTTGATCCTCTGTCTATTGATATTTCCTCCTCTTACATTTTATAGAGGTCAAGAACCTTCTGCGCACAATCCCACGATTGACGTGCCAACGCTTGAGCAGGTGCTGGATAGATATGTTCAGGCTCTCGGCGGTAAGTCGGCCATCGAGAAGATCAACAGCCGCGCATCGAAGGGCACGTTCACGAGCGACAAATTGAGAACGAACGGACCAATGGAACTTTACGCGAAGACTCCGAACAAACAGTTAATGGTCCTGCTGGCGAAAGGCTTCGGAAACTACCGTCGAGGTTTTAACGGAACAGTCGCATGGGAGTTGTATCCCGGCAGCGACAAAGCTAACCGCATGTCCGGCTTCTCGAAACGCGATGCCGATTTTTACCTGGCGATCAAGTTCCGAGAGACCTATCCGAACGTTGCGCTAAAGGGGCTTGAGAAACTCGGCGAGCGCGAAACTTCTGTTCTTGAAGCGCCCGCCGCAGGCAATCCCAAGAGATGGTACTTTGATAGCCAGACCGGGCTACTGCTTCGTGCTGAATCGAGAAACTCGTCAGGCAAGGTGCTGGAGTCTGTGAGCTACAACGACTATCGAATAGTTGATGGCATTCAAGAGCCATTCAACATTCGCATCGTAGATCGTGACGGCACAGATTTCAACATCAAACTCAGCGAAGTCAAACACAACGTCCCAATCGCTGATGTGAGTTTCGATGAGCCTGAAAAGAAACCGCAAGATCGTGCGAGCGCAAACTCTCCAACGGCCAAACCCGAAGTTCGTTTCACTTCGGGCAACAGCGCGACGATCCCTTTCGAGATTGACGACGACAACGAAGTGTTCAAGATACGGGTCAACGATTCGCCTCCGCTCAGGTTCACTATAGATACCGGTTCGGATGTCTTCGCAATTATCACTGGCAGTCAAGCCAAGCGCTTGGGACTGACAGCGCGCGACAATTACAAGGTCGGAGTTGCGAGCGTTGGCGAAATCGAAGCCGCTTCAATTCCCAGCGCCAAGCTCAGTCTGCCCGGCGTCGAAGCCCTTAACCAACGGATTGAGGTTATTGTCTCCGATGAACCAGCGGATAACGGAGATCAGCAAATTGACGGGACGCTCGGCTTTAGGTTTCTCAAACATTTTGTCGTCGAGATTGATTACGAGGCCAAGACGATAAAATTCTTCTCGACGACAAACTACAAATACCACGGCTCAGGCGAGATCATTCCAGTCAAAATCAAAGACGGCACTCCAATGGCGCGCTTGAAACTGATAACCGCCAGCGGCAAGACTATTGATAGTTATTTTGAAATTGACAGCGGATTGGGAGGCACGTTTCTCTTCTTTACTCCGGCGGTGAAAAAATATGGACTGCTGGAAGATATGCGGACGATTCAATCGCCTACCAGTTTTGAAATCAGCGGCGAATATCATCGGCGTATCGGGCGCGCTAAGAGTGTGCAGCTCGGAAGTTTTATGATTTCAAACCTGCCTGTCAGCCTTTCACAAAATGCGGAAGGCAGCGGTATTGACGGCACCCTGGGTGAAGAAGTCCTGCGCCGCTTCAAAGTGATCTTCGATTTCTCGCATCATCGAATGATCCTCGAACCCAATTCACATTTCAAAGAGCCTTACGAAGAGGACATGAGCGGAATCGCGTTAACGGCGGAAAAGAATGGCGGCCAGAAGCTATTCAGAATCAGGCAGGTCGTTCCGAACACGCCAGCATCAGAAGCCGGATTGCAAGCCGACGATCTGATTACAGCGATTGACGGGCTGCCCGCCGCGAACTTTACAGAGGCAGGCATCGAGCGAATGTTTAAGCAAGCCGAACGAGAATTTGCCTTATTCATTAAAAGAGGCGAGAAGGTAATACAGGTCAAGCTCAAGTTGCGAAGACTAATCTGATGCCGCGCCGAACAAGCGCGTTGGACGCAAGCGGCGTGAGCGTGTTTCTCAACTAGAATTATCTGCTGGAGGGTGCTTTGATTCGCACCGCCTCGGTCAATTCAACCATTAGACTTTTGGGCGATGGAATAGACTGCTATATTAACGCTTCATGAAAGAGAGGCAAGACCGCTCACAGCTACTATAAAGTAGAGAGATTTATGGCAGAAGCAATCTCCGCAATTCAGACATATCCCTCGTCCACGCTGCCTCCGGTCCGGGCGGATTAATAAATCTCTTTACAGAGACGATGAGGTTGTGGCCGACTTCATGAAAGTTTTGAAGTAGTGCTTGATACCTATTCTCTGTTTCACGGCTATCTGGTTGTTCGAGATGTATGTACTACAAAGCCCGCGCCGTTTAGTTGCAAACCCGGCGGAGCTTACCAGTCACATCTTTGGCTTTTCGCACTACATGGTGTGATTGATGTTCATGATGAATTCTAAAAGGATGCGGAAAGCGGAGAGCTGGGTGTGGTTCGTAGGCTTGCTGGATGTAGGGCTTCTGATCTCTTTCGTCTTTTACACGTTCGGCGGAAGAGCGAATCCGGTAATGGTCATCCTGTACTTTATCTTCTTCATGGTTCACGGATACCGCGACATTATCTTTTTCTATCAGCCCTCGACGGACGACCGAGAGCTTGAACGCACTCGGTCGCGCGTGTTGTGGTTCATACAGGCTTCTCTGCTCATCGTTCTGATGAACATACTCGTGCCTGCTTATCTCTTCTACAGGAGTTTGAGACCGAAGAACTACACGCCTGAACTGAAAAGCCAGATTGATAGCCCGATGCCTTACCTCTATGTCATTCTGGTTTTGAGTTGGTTGCTGCTGCCCGCTTGTTTGATTGGCTTGTGGCGATCCGTGCAAAGTTTCCCGAAGGGCTTAGAGGATTCAAGAGGGACAATAAGCCTATCTTACGCGTGCTGCTCTATAGCTTATTTTGATTATTCTTGTATCGCCGCTTCTAGGCGCGTGGATATTTAATTTACTGATTCTGTCGCATTTTGTAGGCTGGTATTTTTACGCAAGCCGACGGCTTGCATCTACACCTAGGCAGCCCACACGCGAGGGCGGCTTATGGAAATGGTTTCGCGGGTCGGTCGCAGGTTTTCAGCGCCTGCATCTGGGCGCTGCGGCAATCGTCTTCATCCTGATTTTAATCAACTACTTCTTTCTCGCAGACACAGGAATTATAAACACATTATTCAGCGCCAATGCTTTTTACTACTGGACCGTAATACACGTCTCCATCAGCTTCGCTCCGAGAACATAAGCGTGTGAAAAGCGCGGTAACTGTCCGCTTGACCATGACGAGAATCTCTGTGCTTCGGACACCTGTTTTGCTACAATCCCGCGCATGAAAAAACTGATTACCCTTCCCCTATCCCTTCTTCTGATTCTTTTTCTTTCAACCTATCCGGTTCTTGCGACTTGCGGTGGCGGCGGAGGAGGAGGCGGAGGCGGCATGTCCGGCGGCGGCGGTGGCGCGAAGCCGGAAGTCTATAACGTCCCGTGGAAAGTTCGCGCGCAGAATGATCCGCCAGCCGCAGGGCTTGTGCTCTACTGGTTTCCGTTAACGAATGATGAGTTGAAGAGATCGAGTCTGCGCGAATCGCGCGCGCTATCGCTTTACGCCGCGCAATGCATCTCTATGGAGTTGGCGGATTACCGCACGCCCGCAGGTCAGAAGCTTATAGGCGATTCAAAGCCGCCGCTTGCAATTCTGGCAACGCCCGACGGCGCGCCCCTGAGCAAGGTAGAGAACAACGGCGGCACTCTGAAAGTGGCTGAAGTTGAAAGGGTCGTTCAGAGCGAAGTGAAGAAGCGCGAGGATGCGCTCGACACCAGCTTGAAAGATGGCAGGGATAAGGCGAAAGCTGGCGATAACGAATCGGCCATAAAACTCTTTCGCTCCGTTCTTGACCAGAAGTGCATGTTTCCCAAAAAGGCTAAGGAAGCCGCGAAGGAGTTAAAGAAGCTGGGCGCGGGCGATGTTGCAGAAGTGAAGGATGCTCCCAATTTCGACGCACGCGTGAGCGCAAGGATAGAGCGTACAATGCGCTATGGTCTCAAGGCCGAGATGAGCGCGCGTTATGTCGAAGCTGAAAGGCTCTACACGCTGGCGCACAGGCTTGATCCGGCTGATCCGACTCCGCTTCGTTATCTTGGCGAACTCTATCGCCATCACACGGGCGAGTGGGACAAAGCGAGACAGACGTTTGAAGCAATCCTTAACATGCCGTCTGACCCGCTCTCGCGCGCCGTTGCTGAGCACGGGCTTGGGAAGATGACAATTCATGAGGGAGAATTTAAGAAAGGTCTTGCGCTGATGGAAGCATCTGTAGAGACCTATCCTCTTGCTCTTGCTTACCGCAACCTCGCAGTCTATTGGAACTCTGAAGGAGATCAGGCGAAGGCCAACGCTTACACTCAGAAGGCGCTCTCGCTTGATCCGAAAGAACCTTACAACCTGGTCTTCGCAGCAGTATTCATGGCTTTAACAGGCCACGTGGATGAAGCTTTGAAGATTGCGCGCGAGAACGAATCGCTGCTTCCCGCTTCCTACAACCTCGCAGCAATCTACGCACAGGCGGGCGAGCGTGAAAAAGCTCTAGCACTTCTAAAGCGCCACTTCTTTGAGTATGAGCGATACCAGGCAGTGCGCTCCAAAGAGATGATGGAAGCTCGCGTTGACGCTGTGTTCAATTCCCTGCGCGAAGACCCGACGTTCATAGCGCTCACGCGCGATGCGGACGGCAGACTTCCCATTCCACCTCAGAAGACAATGGGCGCTGGAGGCTCAGGAATGAATAAGTAGATTTAGTGACATCCCAATAAACTTTTCCGCCTACGTTGCTGACTGGTCATTCGGCAACGTAGGCGCAAAAGTTTATTGCCACAAGAACCTTGCGGGCGGTGTTATACCTTTGAGCAAGGAAAAGAAATCTCTTAAAGGAGCGACCCGTACAGATGCGAAAACTTTTTGCCGCCGTCCTACTTGCAGGCCTATGCCTTGTCAACGCAAGCCTTTTTGCCCAGCAGTTTTCTTCTCAACAACGTGCGCAGGAGCTTGCAGCCTCTTTCAATAAGAGCAAACATAGAGTCAAAGAGAGACGTGGTGTCACTGTAGAGAAATTCAAGGAAGTCCGCAGCGAGGCGGTCGTCAAAGCAGATTCGAGAGAATTTTCCGGCACGTATGTCGCAAGCCTTGGTACAGACTATCCGATTAATATTGTCGTTTCAGCCGACGGTCACGTAGAAGTGACCGGTTCTGAACCAAGCCGGGACAGCATTCTTCACTTTACACTCCGCGACGCTAAAATTGCGGGCGGGCTTCTAACCGGCACTAAGGTTTATGCGGACGGCTCGACTGAAAAGTTCGAGGGCGTTTTCATCAATCGCACAGAACGTGATAGTCCTACGGCCACCGGTTCTACAAGCTTCGGATTGGGCGTTGTCTATAATCCTCCGAAGGCTGAGAGCGACTACGGCTTCTCGCTCGATCACCTCTTCTACGAGTTGAAGCGGTAAGGACAGAAGCTATCAATGAAAAAGGTAAAAGGTAAAAGTGAAGACGAAAGACGCGCTCTTCTTCCTTCACTTTTACCTTTTACCTTTTCCTTTTGCCTTTCTTCACGCCATCCAAAAATCAAGCGACTGTGATAATATGTTGTCTGCTCGAATCCCGTAAGGCTAATTAACATCTGCTTTGCACGTTCAGCCTCTTGAATGGCTGCGCATTAAGCAGAGCGGCGCACAAATCGTGCCTGCTCGGTCTTTCGGCTTCTCTTCTCAAAGCCTGCGGATGACCGGGCAAAGTGTAGTTGTTATGAACGCGGACTCGATCTCGCTACAATCCAATTTTTGAGGAATAAAGACCATGAGCAATCATCTTGTCGAAGTGATGAAGGCAGGCCAATCAATCTGGTACGACAACATACGCCGCGCTATGCTTGAGACCGGCGACCTTGCGAAGAAGATCGAAGAGGACGATCTTCGGGGCGTTACATCCAATCCAACCATCTTCGAGAAAGCCATCACAGGCTCGACCGATTACGACGAGCAGATGCGAGGGCTTGTGCAGCGGGGCGCGAGCGTTCAGGAGATTTACGAAGCTCTTGTTCTGGACGACATAGGCCGCGCCGCAGACATTCTAAAATCCGTTTACGACAAAACGGACGGCGTTGACGGCTACATCAGCCTCGAAGTCAATCCGAAACTTGCTTACGACACGAAGGGCACGATTGACGAAGCCGAACGGCTTTTCCGTCATCTTAATCGCCCGAACGTAATGATAAAGATTCCCGCTGCGCAAGAGGGCTTACCCGCAATCGAAGAGAGCATCTACAGGGGCGTAAACATTAACATCACGATGATCTTTTCGATTGAGAACTACGAACAGGTCGCCGAAGCTTTCATCAAAGGATTGGAACGACGCGATGCAGAAGGTAAATCTGTTGACCACATAGCATCGGTCGCAAGCTTCTTCGTCTCGCGCGTGGACACGGCGATTGATTCTGACCTTGAGTATCGCGTGCGCCATGCGAAAACGCCCGAAGAGAGACAGATGCTCGAAGGCTTGCTGGGCCGCGCGGCGATTGCGAACGCTAAGCTCGCTTACCGGAAATTCAAGGAGATTTTCTACGGCGAGCGATTCGCTAAACTTAAACAGAAGGGCGCGCAGGTGCAGCGCTGCCTCTGGGCTTCTACGGGAACGAAGAATCCTAAATACTCAGACGTTCTCTACGTTGACAATTTAATCGGACCGGAGACGGTCAACACAATTCCGCCGCAAACCTACACGGCATTCCGCGATCACGGCACTGTCGCGCCTACGCTTGAAGCGAATCTTGAGGAATCGCGCGCAGTCATTGAAAAACTGTATGAGATAGGAATCAGCCTCGCAGAAGTCACAGACAAGTTGCAAAGGGACGGGTTGACTGCGTTCGTCGGCTCATTCGATACGCTCCTTGAGTCCATCGAATCAAAACGCGATGCGTTAATCTCAGGCATACACGAAAGGCTAAAGGCTTCGCTCGGGAAATATGCGGACGCGGTCAATGCCGCAATCAAGGAAGCTGAGAAGAACGATGTTATGCGCCGCATCTGGCGCAAGGATGCTGCGCTCTGGAAAGAGGAAGAATCTCACCAGAAGATTATCAAGAACGCGCTCGGCTGGCTGACCGTGCCGGATGCGATGATAGGCGTCGAAGACGATCTGATCGCGTTCGCTGATCGCATACGCGGACCGCGCGGGTTTAAGAGCGTGATGCTCTGCGGCATGGGCGGCTCATCACTTTGCCCTGAAGTCTTTCGACAAACCTTCGGTCATCAGGAGAACTACCCGGAGCTTTTAGTGCTCGATTCGACAGACCCGGACGCGATTGACAGCCTCGCACATCAAATCAATCTTGAGCATTGTCTCTTCATCATCTCGTCCAAGTCCGGCACGACGACTGAGCCTCTGGTCTTCTACAAATACTGGTACGACCAGGTCGGCAAGGTGAAAGAGAACCCGGGCGAAAACTTTATCGCAATCACAGACCCCGGCACATTGATGGAGAAGATGGCGACTGATGACCACTTCAAGCGAATCTTTCTCAATCCTCCGGACATAGGAGGACGATACTCCGCGCTCTCCTTTTTCGGAATGGTCCCGGCGGCTCTGATGGGAATTGACATCAAAAAACTTCTGGACCGCGCTGAACGAACGGTCCACTCCTGCTCTCAAGTCGTCGCAGCCAGCGATAATCCCGGAGCAAGGCTCGGCGCGATCATTGGCGAATGCGCGAAGGCAGGGCGCGATAAGTTAACGATTGTCACAGATTCAAAGATAAGTGCGCTCGGCCTTTGGATTGAGCAACTGATTGCTGAAAGCACAGGCAAGGAAGGCAAAGGCATCGTACCCATCGCTGGCGAACCGCTCGGCTCGCCGTCTGTTTACGGAGATGATCGCCTCTTCGTCTCCATCGCTGTCGGAAAATTGGACGGCGACACGGAAGTAAAATTGAAGGCTCTTGAAGCCGCAGGTCATCCCGTTGTCTATCGCACGCTCACGGACCTTTATGATCTGGGCGAAGAGTTCTTCCTGTGGGAGATTGCGACAGCCTTTGCGGGATGGCGTCTCGGCATCAATCCTTTCGATCAACCGAACGTGCAGGAATCTAAGGACGCCACGAAAGAGTTGCTGCAAAAGTTTGAGAACGAGGGCAAGCTTGTAGAGCAGGCAGTTCTTGTCACCGAAGGCGCGTTGACAATTTACGCTGATGAAGCGGAGCCGGGACATGTTCCTCCCGCGACGGTTGCCGAAGCCTTGCGCGCGCATCTTACGCAAGTAAAGCCGGGCGATTACATAGCCATGCTGGACTACATTGAAGAGACGCCGGACCACGACGCGTTGATTCAGGATATTCGCACGCAGTTGCGTGATGCCACGCACTGCGCGACCACGACAGGTTATGGTCCGCGATTTCTGCATTCAACGGGTCAGCTTCACAAGGGCGGAGCGGACAACGGAGTCTTTCTACAGATAACCGCGCCGGACAAAACGGACCTTCCGATTCCGGGCCACTCCTACACCTTCAGCATCTTGAAACAGGCGCAGGCTCGCGGAGATTTTCGCTCGCTTGCAACGCGCAAACGCCGTGCAATCCGAATTGATCTGGGCGAGGACACTGTCGCAGGTCTCAGACGATTGCGAGAGATAATCGGCGAAGTCGTTCCGCGCGCAGACGCGAAAGGAAATCAATGAGAAGGAAACTTACTATAACGCTGTTACTTGTCTTCATTCTTTGCTTTGATGGAATGGTCCTGGCAAATGAAGTGAGCAGCAACAGAACGTTTAGCCCCGATGGAATCTCTGTCACAAAAAAGAGGCACAAGCGGCGCAAGCATAGAAGAAATAGGCAGCGTGCAGATGCTGGTGGAAGTAGTTCAGCGCCTGACGAAGCTGGCTCAGCGCCATCCTCTGAGCCTATGGTTGGATCATCGCCATCGTCAGCGACTCCTGCGCGAAAAGCTGCGCCGCCGATTGATGTAAGCCGTCCCGGAGCGCCAAGACCAAATACCGCGCCGGGAATCAAACCGCCAACAGTACAGATTAAACCTCCGACCAGATAACTATGCAGGAAGCAGCAGTCATCGAAAATCCTTTGCGCGCAGGCATACGACTGGAGCGCACGGCAGAGCCTTGCACGGTCATCATCTTCGGCGCGAGCGGTGATCTTACGAAACGAAAACTCGTTCCCGCTCTCTATCGTCTGATGCAGGAGCGGCTTCTGCCCGCAGAGTTCGCAATCATCGGACTCGCACGAACCGAGATGAACAGCGACGAGTTTCGCAAGGCCATGCGAGAGGCCATCGAAGAGTTTTCCGAAACAAAGCGCGTTGACGAAGATGTCTGGAACTCTTTCGCTCAGGGGCTTTACTACCTAACAGCGGACATCAACAACCCATCTGATTACGACAAGCTCTCGGACCTGCTCAATCAAGTGGACCGTGAGCGCGGCACGCAGGGCAATCATCTCTTCTACCTTTCGGTCGCGCCCAAATTTTACGGTGAAGCCGTGAAGCAGCTAGGCGAGCACAATCTTGCCAAGCCCAAAGAGAACACATGGGTGCGCGTCATTGTCGAAAAACCCTTCGGCACTGATCTCGACAGCGCGCGTGCGCTAAACAACGAGCTTCATCAATACCTGGACGAGTCGCAGATTTATCGCATAGACCATTACTTAGGCAAAGAGACCGTTCAGAACCTTCTGGTCTTTCGCTTCGCCAACGGCATCTTCGAGCCGTTGTGGAATCGCCAGTACATTGACCACGTTCAGTTGACCAACGCCGAGATGGTTGGAGTCGAAGGTCGCGGCGGCTACTACGAAACCGCAGGCGTCGTGCGCGACATGATTCAGAACCACGTCTTTCAGGTCCTCTCGCTCGTTGCGATGGAGCCGCCCGTGAGTCTCGAATCAGAACCCGTGCGCGACGAGAAGATAAAGGCTATGTGTGCTGCGCGAGAGTTTACTGCGGAGCGCGTGCGAGCCGAATGCGTGCGCGGGCAGTATGGACCGGGTTCGATTGCAGGAAAACCTGTGCCGGGTTATCGCCAGGAGACGGATGTTGCGCCGGATTCCGCGACGGAAACCTTCGCTGCGCTCAAGATGTACTTCGACAACTGGCGCTGGGCAGGAGTTCCCTTCTACCTGCGCTCAGGCAAGCGTCTGCCGAAGCGCGTCACGGAGATTGCGATTCAATTCAAGGAAGCGCCGCTTCCACTCTTCGGCGAAGCCATGCAGCAGATGACGCCTAACCAGTTAATCATACGCATTCAGCCAGACGAAGGAATCACCTTGCGCTTCGCCGCGAAAGTTCCAGGCCAGGTCACAAACATACGCGACGTGAACATGGACTTTCGCTACGGCGCTAGTTTCGGCATTCAATTGGCGGAAGCTTACGAGCGTCTCTTGCTTGATTGCATTCTTGGAGACTCGACTCTCTACGCGCGCAAGGACATGACGGAGCGCGGCTGGGAACTCGTCATGCCTATCTTGAACGAATGGGCCGCGACGAAAGACAAAGTTGATTTCCCGAACTACGAAGCCGGAACGTGGGGGCCGAAAGCATCGCATGATTTGATTGAGCGAGACGGAAGGCGATGGCGCAGACCGTAAAGGCGATAACAAATGAGGTATTTGTTTCTTACCATTACTTTGAGTTTACTTTGTTTGCCTTTATCGGTAAAAGCTCAAAGTATGCGCACTGAAATAAAGGCTAAGCCCCTTGTGCAATTCAGTTTTGCTTGCACAAAGGAAACCCTATACCCGAATAAAAAGCTAGATCGACTTGTACGACCCTTAATCGAAAAGGCGGACACTCCTATTGTTTATGGAGATCGTGCCTTTAAGTTCGACTTGAATGGGGACAAAGTGGATGAATTCTTCGTGCCGATTGAGTGTGGAGTCATAGATTTTTGCTGGTGGGGGATTTTTTCTGTAAATCCAGCGCGAGTATTGGGATTCGTAGGTGGCTCGACCATCTACATTCATAAACGTGTAGGACTCTGGTCACAGCTAACAGTGGTTACTGATGAAGGCGTTTCCGATGGCCGGATAAGCAAATATCATTTTAGGAACGGGCATTATCGTAAATTCGGGGGGGATTTTGATACCAGCGCATATAGAGATGATTTCCCTAAGTCGCTTTTAACAGTTCATCCAACATGTGATCCATCTTATAGACCTGAAAGAGCGCAAAATTAGAATCACCAGAGAACTTATGTCGAGCCTAACGGACAGAATCACTATCAACCCTGAGCAATGCGGTGGGCGTCCGTGTATTTGTGGGATGCGCATTCGTGTGATTGATGTTCTGGACTTATTTGCTGCTGGCATGAGTGCAGAACAAATCCTCGAAGAGATGCCTGACCTTGAGATGGATGATTTGAAGGCTGCACTTGAATACGCCGTACAACGTGACCTAATCAGCTAGTCATTCGATTATAAAAATGGAAATGCAAACTCAACAAAGCACAGTCTCAACCACCAAAGGCATTGATGTCGGGAAGATTGAGAAGGAGTTGGCGGCGATGTGGAAGCCCGCCGACGAGACGCGAGACTCTCAAGCGGATTCAGGTGTGACGCGCGCGTGCACTATGAATCTACTCGTCTATTCGAGCGTTGTGGAGGACCGCGCTGGCATTGACGAGATGCTAGACACTGTCTGCGAACAGCATCCGGGAAGAATGCTTGTGCTGAGGACTGACAGAGAAGCGAGCGAGCCTAAGCTTGATGCTTACGTCTCAACGCGCTGTCGAGTGTTTGGCGCAAATGCAAAGCAAGTGTGCGGCGAGCAGGTGACGATTGAAGCCGCTGGACCGATTATTGAAACTGTTTCGAGCGCGATTGCGCCCCTGCTTGTGCCGGACGTGCCTGTGTTTCTCTGGTGGAAGGATATTCCGCATTACGAGGACAAGCTCTTCAATCACATGACGGAGATGTCGGATCGCATAGTGATTGATTCATCCTGCTTCGATCACCCGCACGAGGACATGCAACGACTGGCCGAAGTGATTCGGGAGCGTGGGCAGTTGATGTCTGCGAGCGATCTGAACTGGGGACGGCTGACCGCTTGGCGCACGCTGATGGCAAGCTTCTGGGATGTGCCGGACTATCGCCAGCACCTTGAGAAGATTGATAGCGTCACGGTTGAGTATGATCCGCCCGATGTTGCGCCAGACCAGATTGCGCCGAAGGCTCTGCTCGCAGTCGGATGGCTCGCGTCGCGTCTTGGTTGGAGCGTTGAAGGCAAAGGCGAAGGTGAAGAGGACGGCACGATTTTCAAGTTGAAAACAAATGGGCGCGTTATAAATGTCTTGATGCGCGCAACCCGGCGCGAAGGGAACATTGATGGGATGCTCGTCTCGCTCACGCTTTCGGCGCGAGACTCAGGCGCAGAGTTTCGCGTCGCTTTTAGCAAGGATAGAAAGAAGCTTGAGACCGAAGCGAGCATCGGCGGCGCGCACAGCGTGGGGCGCGTGCTGAGTTATGAACAGAAGACCGAAGGTCAACGCTTGAGCCGCGAACTCTCTTTGCTTCAACGCGACGTGATTTATGAGGAGGCGCTTCTTTCAGCCGTTCAACTGATCGCCGCGCTTTAGGAATCCGTATCAATGCCGCAAGTTCTAACCTTCGATGATCCTCAAGAGGTCGCGCATGCAGCGGCTGACCGTTTCGTTGAGATTGCACGAGCGGCGATTGACGGTCGCGGGCGATTCAGCGTCGCGCTCTCGGGCGGCTCGACTCCGAAGCGTGCTTACGAACTTCTTGCAGGTGAAGATTACAGAGACGAGCTGGACTGGTCGAAGGTTCATATCTTCTTCGGCGACGAGCGTTGTGTTCCGCCCGATGATGCGGAGAGCAACTATCGCATGGCGAATGAAGCTATGCTCTCGCGCCTGCCTATTCCAGCCAGAAATATTCACAGGGTTCAGGGCGTCGGCGATGCTTCGGCAAACGCGCGGCTTTATGAAGACGAGTTACGGACCTTTTTCAACGACGCCGCGTGGCCGCGCTTCGATCTTGTGCTGTTGGGGATGGGCGAGGACGGGCACACTGCTTCACTTTTTCCAGGCTCGTCGGCTCTCAATGAACTAGAGGCTTGGGTCGCTGCAAACTGGATTGAGAAGTTCAATGCCTTCCGCATCACGCTGACTTTGCCAGCAATCAATCACGCTGCGCACATAGCGTTTCTAGTCACTGGCGAAAACAAAGCGGACCGCCTTGCTGAAGTTCTAAGCCACGAGAGCAGTTCTGAACAGTTGCCCTCGCAGTTGATTAAGCCTGTTAGCGGCTCGCTCGAATGGCTGATAGACAAAGCGGCAGGGGTGCGAATCGCTGGCGTGTAGCTGCTAACAGAGGTCAGTATCATCTGCTGCAAGCGTGCGCGGGGGCGAGGATAAGAGATTTACTTCCTCGCCAGATAATAGACCCAAGATGAAGAGCTAGTGTTGTTAACTGGGACTGCTTCCATGTCATAAGCTTCAATATACTCGAATCCTAAACTCTCCAGTTGTTTTATCTGCTCCTCAATACTTATATAGTAAGTTAATAGAGAATAGCCGTGCGCGTTATCATTTATGATGGCGTACTCAGCCATATGTCTCTGATACTTTCTCATTTTAAGATGTCTGGGCAGATAATATAGGCTGTAAAGGCAGCTTTTAAGATAGCTGAATGTGAGCGGCGTCTTTTCATCCCAAGGCAACTTATTAAACTGTTTGCAATCTCGATTGTGCGTTGAAAAAATAAAGAACCCGCCGGGTTTTAGCACCCTGTGTATCTCTTTCAATACTTTAATCCGGTCTTCATGAATGACGTAATCAATACCATTGAAAGAGAAGAGTATAAGGTCGAAAGTGTTATCGCTAAAGATTCTTAAATCCCTTGCGTCGCAGTGGCGTATGTCGCTCTCTTTATATTTTTTGCGGACAAGCTCGACAAACCCAAGTGAATAATCAATACCCGTATAGTCTTTGCTTATCTCCAACAGGAACTTGGTTGTTCTACCTGCGCCGATGCCTATGTCTAAAAGCTTTTTGTCTTTAATTAAGGGGAGGAGTTTTTCGAGAAGAGTTCGCTCTGGGTCGGAAAGTAAATCTATACTTTCATAATGCTTCAAAATATCTTTGCGTTCATAACTCTCTTTATTTACTCTATCAACAACATCTGGATGCTCTGTCATAACCATTGCGCTCAAGGTCTCTATTAAATCGCATTGCCTATTAATAATTTTCTGATGAGAAGAAACATTCGGCCCTTAAATGTTATCCCAAGCTCACAAATATAATTTTTGACAATCTCGCCGCCAAACTCCTCCTTGAATTTATTGATTCGAAGCCTTTGCTCGTCCTTGTCCCCTTCATACCAGCCGCCGAAGTCGTAAAGCGAGACGCCCGCGGCTCTGAAGTTCAGGAAATCCTGCCAGTGAAGGAAACGATTGGCGCGGCCAACTCTATTTCTATATCTGCTGCTATTGCTATTACGAAATAGAGAAGCCGAATGAAGAAGTGTGACTCTTTCTCCGCTTCGATAATAAAGGTGCCAGACGAGGGATTCACCCGTTGTTTCTCTCACTCTCGAAACGATTAAATTTTCCGTCTCTGCCATCAATCTAAGCCATCGGCGGTTAATCACGGGCTGACCTTTCTGCAGAGCGAACCTATCATAATAGTTGCAGAATTCGTCGAACACATCCCGCTGCTTTGCGTTCAAATATTCATGGGTGAGATTATCCTTCGTGCTTGCTCGGTTAATCTCATAACGAGTCTCTTTCTTGACCTTTGAAAGCAGCGCATCTGGCTCTTCCTTCAGGTCCAGCAGGATTGTGTAAAACTCTCTGCAAAGCATGTTCTGAATTGGCGCGGGCTGCTGGAAAAGACGTATCAAGTCTATGCGGGTGCTATCCGGCGTCTCTCCGTTCCAAGCTTCAGCGATGCGGACCAGCTTTTTGGAGTAAGCGATCACGCCAGAGATTGGTCCTCCATCTCTTTCTTCAAGTTCCCCTCTGATTCAAGGTGAGGGATTGTGGCGATTGCCTGTTGCCTTTTGCCTGTTGATGGACGATCCAATATTGACTGCACTTTAACCAGCCACCATCTAAGACCTGAGACTCGCACTGCGAATGATGACTCATCATCAAAATCACCTACTAATGTGCGTCCCAAGGTAAAAAGGTCGTGGTCGAATTCACTTGCGCCGCGATCCGCAGTGACGGCGCAGCAGTAGCCAAGTTTACGAGCGCAGTCAGCAATGATTTCAGAATGCTCACCTTTGGGATACGAGAGCGCAAGCTTTTCAATCTTCAAATGCGCGACCAAAGCGTTGTAAGAGTCCTGTAATTCCCGCTCAGTCTCTTCCAATGAGAGCGTTAGCAATTGCGGGTGAGAACAGGTGTGCGAGCCGAACTCTATATTCTGTCCTTGCTTCAGCCGCGAGACTTCTTCCCAAGATAGATAACTGGTATCGTCTTCCAGTTTCCACGTATGGCTCGATTCCGCAGCGTGAACATCGCCCGTTCTGTCAGTAATCAGAAAAACAGTGGCAGGCATTGAGCGCGCCGCTAAACAAGGCGCGGCAACGGTCAGGAAGTTACGAAAACCATCATCGAAGGTTAGCACAACCGAATATTTTGGTAGAGCGCGCCCCGCTTGTCTGGCCTCTAAATAATCTCCGAGCGATATGACATGGTAGCGGCGTTGCAGGTAATCCAGATGCGCTAAGAACCTATGACGATTTACGTGCAGCCCTTTTCTATTATGTGGGCTTCGAAAGTCAGACTTAGTAACGCCATGATAACAAAGGAATATTACTCTCTTGCGATTCCACCAGGCAGCAAAAAGAGTAATACCCAAGCTATGCAATAGCTTGAATGCGAGCTTCTTCACGGAAAATCCCTTTGCAGAGTCCAACAATCAAGACGGCAAATATGCCGGGCAAAACTTGATTGAAGGGATAAGGAGGAGCAATTATTCGCATGGCTAAAGCATGTGGCTTTAGCCTGCCATGTTATTTTATGGGAGGCCGATAGATTATATTAAGAGGGCCATTTTAGCAAAGCGAATTTCGGAGAAAATTATTGGGCGTTGCCTTCTTGGGAAATGCAACGCCCTTCCAATGAAGAAGCTCATTTGGAAAAGAGATCGAGTAAGCCTCTTTGCCAAAAGCTTACCGACGGTCTTGCTCTTTGGACGCATACCGCCATCATTCAGTCGAAAAATTTTGCGCTCATTCTTTTTATCCTTCGTCAGCGAAGGCGGGAGAGCATCCGCGCCCGTGCCGGACAGCTCTTATCCTTTACGCTTGGCCTGCGCCTCGCAGATGAAAGATGCGGCCTCGTTGCTGAAGGGTTTATTGAAATTGGACGGCCAGTTGACTTGGTCCGCATAGAGCTTGCGAAGGTTTTCAAGTATGCCCGGATCGCCTCCCGTAAACTCTTCGATCAGTTTCGACCAGCGCGCTACAAGCGCCTGCGCTCTTTCGCTTGCAGGGTCAACGCCTTCTTTGATCGCGTCGTCAACGTCCTGTAGAAGAACTGCCCATTCGCGCTCTCCACGTTTGAGCACTTCGGGCGTGCCGCGACGCGCAAGGTCCGCTAGCTGTTCTTCCGTGTAATACTTCTTCATCCATTCCATATCGTTCTGCATATTTATCACCTCGATTATTTTCCTGAATGCCTGCCAGTCCGGTTCGCCCTTGCGTGACATGAGATGTTCCGCCCTCTTTATTGCCTCAAGGCACGAGTCAAGATGGCGTCGCTTCTCTTCAACGACTTCGCGTTGAAGGCGAAGCGTAGTCCGCAGGTCTAAGTCTCTCTGGTCAAGCAGATGCTTAATCTGTTTGAGCGGCAGACCTATGAACTTCAATGCGACAATCTGCTGAAGACGCGCAAGGTCTCGCTCGCCGTAAAGACGATAGCCGGATGCGGTGTGGCGCGTCGGTTTCAGAAGTCCCAGGCGGTCGTAATGATGAAGCGTGCGGACCGTTACGCCCGCACGTTCTGCGAACTCCTGCGCTCGTAGCAGTCCGTCGGTTGCTGTTTTCAAGTGCTCGGCCTCCCATTCAATTCTAATCATAAAGTATGACGTAACGTCAGGCTCAAGTCTTAAAATGCAAAATTAAAGATGTAAAATTAAAAAATGGAAAGCAATGAGCGAGCTTTTCGTCTTCCATGTCGCATTTTACATTTTTAATTTTGCATTCAATTGTCCTTGCGCGTTGTGATAGGCTTGTCACGAGATGTCGATTGTTAAGAAGATAAGCAATCAGGGCGGCACGATGCGCAATCGTCTGTGGTGGCTGATTGCCGGGCGCGTCGTCGCAGCCGTGATTCTGTTCCTGCTCTCAAGAACTCTCTTTTCGAGCGGACCCAGCAGTTCCGATCATAGCGTATTCTTAATCTTCCTCACCGTTACAGCCCTCTCGATCATCTATGCCCTTGTCTTACGTTTTAATGATCGCTGGCAACTGCAAGCCGGTTTACAGTTTTTCATAGACGTTCTCTGTGTAACGTGGCTCGTCTGGGTAACGGGCGACGTGCACTCGCCTTTCGCAGCGCTCTACATCGTCGTCATCTCTTTAGCAAGCATCTTTCTAGGCGCTCGCGCCGCGCTCATCGTGTCTGTAGGTTGCGCCGCAATCTTCACAGCTCTTTCAATGGCCGTTCTGTGGGGAATCATTTCTCCATTTACAACAACAGAAATCGAAAGCTCAACGCTGAAAGTTATTCAAGCGGTCGGTCTTAACGACGTGGCATTTCTGTTCGTCGGTCTTCTGGCTGCGCGTCTGGCTCAACGTCAGTCGCGCTACGACGTGCAGTTGACGGAAGCAACGCAGACCTTAGCAAACCTTCGCGCTCTGCACGAACGCATAGTTGAATCCATTCGCTCAGGCGTCATCACTACGGATTTACAGGGACGCATCTACATCTTCAACTCTGCCGCCGAAGAGATAACGGGTTACGAGGCAGAAGACGTAAGAGGACAAGAGGTCTCGATCTTCTTCGGCGAGTTGCGAGAGCAGATTGAAGAGTCTATGCAGGCAGCAGAAGCGGGCGAAGCAAGCCCGCGTTACGAAGCAGATTGTTTGACCGCAGAAGGATTGCGTCTGCGTCTTGGCTTTAGCATCTTTCCGCTCTTCGCAGAATCAGGCGAGACAACAGGGCTTGTGATTACTTTTCAGGATTTAACTCAGGTGCGCGCTCTCGAAGAGACATCGCGCCGACAGGATCGTCTTGCCGCCGTCGGTCGCGTCGCCGCATCAATCGCGCACGAGATTAGAAACCCGCTCGCGGCCATGCGAGGTTCAATTCAGGTCCTGCGCTCCGAGATGGATGGCGGCTCTTCTCAGGCCGAACTGATGGAGATAATCCTGCGCGAGTCGGACCGATTGAATCGAATCATAACGGATTATCTAACTTACGCTCGCCCGCGCTCAGCCGTCCACATGAGCGTTGACGTGCGAGAGGTTCTAAGTGAGACTTTCACGCTTCTGCGCCACAGCCCTGAGATAAAGGACGGCCACTCTTTGGAAGAAGATTACCCGGACCAGGAGATGATCGTGAACGCAGACGCTTCGCAATTGAAGCAGGTCTTCTGGAACATAGCGCGCAACGCGCTTCAGGCCATGCCCGAAGGGGGAAGTCTGCGTACAGAGCTAAGACGAGCGCCCGGCAATCGCCTGCGAATCACATTCATAGATTCAGGCATAGGCATGTCGCCCGAACAGGTCGAGAATCTCTTCGAGCCTTTCTCTTCAAGAACCGGGGGCACAGGCTTAGGGCTTTCGATTGTCTATCAGATCATACGCGATCACGGTGGTACAATTAACGTCCGTAGCCTTGAGGGACAGGGGACGACGATTACGATTGAACTGCCTTGCGAAAAGCAGAAGCCAGAAGCTAGGAGCCAGGAGCCAGAATAAAAGGCTGAAACCATTTTCTTTTATTCTGGCTTCTGAATTCTGAATTGCGGTATTCTGCTTTTACAAATGAATCGAGTTCCAGCGAAATCTTTTGAAGATTTAATAGTTTGGCAGAAGGCGCATCAGTTCGTTCTGTCTGTTTATAATTACATCGATTATTTTCCTCAGAAAGAGATTTATGGGTTAACATCTCAGTTCAGGCGGGCTGCGATTTCTATAGCAGCAAATATCGCTGAAGGCTTTAAGAAAAAGAGCATCACTGACAAAGCACGCTTTATGAATATTGCACAAGGCTCTATGGAAGAATGTCATTATTATCTGAGGCTGGCGAAAGACTTGGGCTACGGCGATAATCCAGAACTGCTGCCACAGCTTGAAGAAGTCAGTAAGTTGTTGGAAAAATATGCGGCAGCTATTCTGGCTTCTGGCTCCTGACTTCTGGCTTCTGTTCTTACAATGTCCAAACTTCTTATCGTTGATGATGAACAGGGGATGCGACAGCTCCTCTCGATTGTGTTCGGGCGCGAGGGTCACGATGTGCGTGTGGCTGAGAACGGACGGCGCGCTCTGGAACTACTGCGCGATCAGCCTGCGGATTTGATTGTCTCCGACGTGAAGATGCCGGACATGAACGGCATTGAGCTTCTTCGCGCGGCGCGTGCGTCTTCGCCGGAAGTTGCTGTGGTGCTGATGACGGCCTTCGCAACAGTTGATACTGCGCGCGAAGCCTTTAAGCTCGGCGCGGACGACTTCATCACAAAGCCCTTCGACGTTGAAGAACTAAAATTGATCGTAGCCAAAGCTCTCGAACGACTCACGCTCAAGAAAGAGGTCGAGACTCTCAAAGTAGAGAAAGAAGCTCTGATTAAAGAGCAGCGCGAGCGCGGAAGCTTGGGCAACATCATTGGACATTCCGAGCGTATGCAGGCCGTCTATCAGATGATAGAAACGGTCGCAGAAGTTCAATCAACCGTCCTCATCACGGGCGAAAGTGGCACTGGCAAAGAACTCGTCGCACGCGCCATACACGATCTAAGCCCGCGCGCAGAGCGTCCGTTTGTTTCAATCAACTGCGGCGCGTTCACGGAAACCCTTCTCGAATCCGAACTCTTCGGCTATGTCAAAGGCTCTTTTACAGGCGCGAACACGAATCGCAAAGGTCTGTTTGAGGCTGCGAATCAGGGAACGATTTTTCTGGATGAGATTGGCGAGATGTCGCCAGCGATGCAGGTGAAACTGCTTCGCGTGCTGCAAGAGCGGCGCGTGCGTCCCGTCGGCGCTCACGAAGAGTTGGAGATAAACACGCGCGTCATTGCCGCAACGAATCGAGACCTTTCTGCTATGGTCAAGGACGGCACTTTCCGCGAAGACCTATTCTATCGCGTCTCCGTAATCCCGATTGAGCTTCCGCCGCTTCGTGAGAGAACGGAAGACATAGCGGAGTTGACGGACCATTTCGTCAACAAGTTCTGCACACAGACTGGCCGCAATATCAACATAAGCGAAAAGGCTTTGAGATTACTCGAAGCTTATTCGTGGCCCGGCAACGTGCGCGAGCTTGAGCACACGATTGAGCGCGCCGTAGCACTTGAACGTACAGACATGATTCAGCCCGAACGTTTCCCGGAACAGATAACAAACTATAACCCTCAGCGCGTGGCCTCCGCTTTCGATCTGCCGGAAGACGGCATAAACATCACGGCCTACCTGGATCAACTCGAAAAGACCTATGTCCTCGAAGCCCTGCGCCGCACGGACGGCAATCAGACTCGCGCCGCAGAGCTTCTGCATCTCTCCGTTCGCTCGCTCCGTCATCTTCTCGACAAGCACAGCATACGCGAGTTGACGGCTCAGATGCGCGACGACCGCCGTAGAGTAGAGGCCACACCTCGCCGCCGCGACACAGACCCCTGGCCCCGCCGCCGCGCCGACGACGATGCTTACGAAACTGCGTCAGGTTCAGGCGATAATTAGAGCAGCTTTCTTAGAGCGTCTGAGTGATAACGCCCGGCATTAGCGGCGCGCACGGGCCGCTGAAGATGAGAGAATCGCTGTGCTGTGCGTCCGCTGCATTGGCTTGTCAGGCATCGCCCTTCGGCGGATGGAGGCTGGGCTGATTCTCTTTCGTGACCCTGATGAGGAAGCGGAGGGCTTCATTCACTGAATCGGCGTCCGGGAACGCCTCGGCCACGTCTGGCTCCAGCCTGACGACATCGCCGAATCTTTTACGACCCGGCCCCAGCTTCCGCACGCGCAACGTACTCAGATCGTATTCAGGTCGGAGTTCATCTTCCATTTCTGTATCAACCTTCTTCCTATGCTTTCCGCTCAGCCAGCGTCACCTCCCGCGAGCTAATCAACCTTGTAGTACCGTCCCTCTCCGTGTACGACACAAGCAGCAGGCGGCCCTGCTTTGACAACCCGATGATAATATAGCGATGCTCGTCGTAGGAATGATCCGGGTCGTAGAAATCGACATAGAGCGGATCATCGAAGACGGTCTGTGCCTCCTTAAAAGAGACGCCGTGCATCTCAAGGTTGGCCCTAGCCTTTCCTTCGTCCCACTCAAAATTCACGGGGGCAGTATAGCACCGCCGGCAGGCCGTATGGCTTCTCTAGAGGAAGAAGCATAACGCT
>QHXM01000097.1 GCA_003222945.1 Acidobacteriota bacterium | reverse complement strand
CCGCCGTTGAGCATTCCCTTGAAGGTATGCGCTTTATGCTTCTGACTCCGGCGGGCGAGCGTTACCTTCATTCGCCTCTGGTCGGGCGACCGCACATCTACAATATTCTGGCTGCAACAGCGACCGGGCTTGCGCTCGGTTACGACTTGGAAGTGATTGCGCGAGCGATTGAAACTTGCGCGGGTGCGCCCGGACGTTTCGAGCGCGTCGCGCACGCTGGCGACTTCGCAGTCGTGGTTGATTACGCGCACACGGATGATGCACTCGTAAACGTTCTCAGCACGGCGCGCGATGTTGTAGGGGGTGGCCGCGTCATAACGGTCTTCGGCTGCGGCGGCGACCGCGACCGCTCAAAACGCGCGCCTATGGGAGAGGCTGCGGCGAGTCTTTCAGATGTGGTGATTCTGACTTCGGACAATCCGCGCACGGAAGACCCTTCAAAGATTCTGGCGGACGTTGAAAAGGGGATGCGCGTGTCGGCAAAGCCTTACGAGAAGATTGCGGACAGGCGCGAAGCCATCACTCGCGCCATCATGGAAGCTCGCACGGGAGATTTAGTTGTCATCGCAGGCAAGGGCCACGAAGATTATCAGATCATAGGCCGCGAGGTTTTCCATTTTGATGATAAAGAAGTAGCGCGCGAAGCGTTGAAGAGCAAGGAGGAAAGCAAATGATGAACGATGAATTAAAGAGAAGCCTTTTCTGCTTTTCATTCATCGCTCATCGTTCATCATTCATCATTTCCCTTCATGGATTCTTCTCACGTCTCACGCTTGAGACGATTAAAAGGACTGCGGCGGCGACCATTGCGAAGAAGCCCCAGCCGACTCCTATGAATGCTCTGGCTTCCGCCGGCGCGGTGGAGAGAAGTGTCTGTAGCTTGATAAAGATGAAGACAAGAACGGCTATAGTCGCAATGCCTATTGCCAGGAGAGGTTTGAGTTGATTCTTCAAAGCGAGCAGCAGAGCGCCTGCGCCCAGAAGCAGTATAACGAGTCCTAAGATTCGGAATAGCGTGATCGTTCCCGCAAGGTCGCCCGCCATAGCTGCGCTCGGTCCGGTCGGAAAACCCCCTTGAATAAATGTGAAGAGACTGAAAGTCACAAGCCCCAGAACACTGATGATTGGCATGAAGATGCCAGCTAACAAAAGCGACGCGCCCGATATTCCGAGAACTTTGTTGGTTAGTTTGAAGCCCGCGCCGCTCGGTTGGCTGTAGGGAGTTGCATAGGGCGGCGGAGCATATGGCTGCACGGGTTGTTCCGTTACGCGCGGCTCAGGGATACGCACAGTCGGCGGAGGTTCAAACATACTCGGCTCGACGTTCAAAAGCGGCGTGCCGTCGTCAAGGCAGAAGGTCATCGAATCATCTGCATAGATGCGCTGGCAGGATGGACATCGTTTCATCTTTGCTTTTCCTATCTTGTTCGCTTCAGATTGTCAGCTTCTGCGATACGCGCAACGTGTGAGCCACAACGCGCATACTCAAGCGAGCGCTGCTCTTTAAACTTCGAGCAGCGCTCGCCCTGAGTAGAGATTGTCAGTCAGGCTTATCGCGGAGGATAGGGTGGAGGCGGTGGTGCTCCGTAGCCCGGACCTGCGACGGGCGTTGCGCTCTTCATAGCGCCAGCGACTATAAGGATAATGGCAGCAATAATCATCACGTAGATTCCCCAACCGATGCTTGCACCTGATGCGGCTAAGTCTCCGCCCGCATCTGCTCCGCCGCCGCCTGCTGATTCTGATATCCCTCTACTAAATCTCCAGAAGTCAAATGCTAAGGCGGCAATTGCGATGACGCCGGTTACGATGAGAAGTCTGAACCTGTTAGTCAAAGCAAGCGCTAAAGAGGCTATTCCGAGGAGCAGAAGCAGAATTCCGGTGAAGAAAGGTCCCGGAGCTAGCGAAATCAGATTGAAGTAGCTGAAGCTTAAAAAACCCATAATGCTAACAGCCGGAAAAAAGAGTCCGATTATCAGCAATGCTGAGCCGGCAATACCTAAAATACGGTTATTCATTTTCGGGGAAACTCCTTTAAGGTTGAAATGGTTTCAAGATTAGAGTGGCTGATAAAGACCACCCGGCTTTCAGTCTGCGGTCAAACTACAGTGCTTCTAAGCTAACTCGGACAGCAAGTCAAGAATAATTTTGCAAATCCAGCTTTTCCGCAAAATTATTTCCTTGACAAAAACTTTGTATGCGTTAATATCTGCGCCGCGAAAAATAGTTTGTCCGACGCCTACTCCTATCAAGTAGGCGCATTCAGAAAAGCTGGCATCTTCCTCAAAGGTCCGGTCAAGTCCGTTAGCCTTAAAGAACTGCCACCTTCTTCGTTCTCAAACCGGGCCGTAACTCCAGACCAAAGGCGCGGCCACCCGGAACTCAAGCGATGGCAAAGACCAAAGAGGTCGTCAAGCAGAAAAAGTTGCCCCGCATGAAGCGGTTGCGTGTGCTGCTTATAACCGTCGTTCTCTTGCTGATTCCCGTCTTGATCTACTTTACTCTCTACGTGTCCAATGAGACGGACTATTTTAACAACCAGAATTTTCGTCAGCTAGCCAGCATCAGCGATCAGATAGAACAGAGAATTGAAGGTCGTAAGGTAGCTTTCAATAGCGGTATTAAGAACGCTTTGAAGAAACATCAAGGCGCGAAGCCGATTACAAAAGATGAATTTCAGAAAGCTCTGGGCACAATATTGGATGCCATTGATGAAAAGACTCCTATACCTGCATATACGAAACCGGAAGATATAGATCGAGACCTTGACGCCGCGAAAACAGGGATAATTTTAATGACTGAGGGTGAAACGCGCTGGCTAGTCTTCGTTTGCAAGATAATGCGTTCCGGCCCAGACAATAATAAGGCTGCTCAAGTGTTCCCGTTTCGGGCAAGGATAAGGTTAGATGATCTGGTCAGCCCGCTCATGGATAAGAGGGAAATAGAGAGTCTTAAAGGCTCTGAACATGAGGCAGGCTTCGACGATATGTTGATAGCCTCGCTCGTAGAGAGTAGGCAGAATACCCGTCAGCAAACACCTGAACAAGGCAGCACGTCGAAAATTATTTTTCATGATGGATCGCCGGAGATTGACGTTGCCTCCCTTAGACTGCTGATGCTAATAATCAGGCTGCTTCAAACGATCAGCAGGAGGAGACTAGGTGGGTCATCTGCGGGTTGGTACAGTCGAGCCATTTTCGTCACGAGACTTGGGCTTTCTCCTACACGCTGCTCATCCTGCTCGCATTTGCCATCTCTTTGATTGCTTTGAGTTGGCCTTTTCTGAGGCTCATGTTCATGGGTCCGAAGGATAGGCTACGCCTCGCCGATGCTTACTTCGTAGCCTTTGCGCTGCTCGTCGTAAGCGCGATATTGACGCTCCTCGTCCTCTATGGATTTACCTATAGAAGAAGCGAGCACGAGTTGGATGACCAGCTTAAGAACTTGTCTAAAGATATTTCTATTAATTTCTCTGATGAGGTAAAGAAAGCCACTGAAGAGATCGATAAATTGAATCAATACCTTAACTCGAACAATCCACCCGGAACTGAGGAAGCCTCAAATAAGCGGGCCTCTGCGAAAGATAGCGCAAAACGGGCGGTTAAGGGGCGGGTGAACATTCTTAACACAATCAAGAATGATCTTTATCCCTACTTTACCAGAGCGGTTTGGATAGACGACAAGGGACAGATGAAGCTTCAATGGACGGTTGAGCGCAGCACCGCTGATAACATCAATGTCGCCAACAGGGATTATTTTAAGAATCTCAAGGCAGGTAATTTCCGCGAACTAAACAATAGTCGCTTCTGGCTTGAGCCTTTAACCTCCAAACTTAGCGGTACGAAGGTCGTCGTAATATCAAAGCTGACTGATAGCAATGAGCAGAAAACTGATAACAAGGGAGAGAAAGAAGCAGGGAAAATAGATAACAGCCTCACGACCATTGTGCCGAATATGCTCTCGCTCGTGGATACGGTCGTTCCCGAGGGCTTCGGGTATCGCATCATTGATAGTAGCGGCAATGATCCCGGAGACGAGGATCAGGATAATCCCGGGAAAGTGCTTTTCCAATCCTCCGAGACGCAACAGAGCGAGAACTATTTCCACGAGTGCGACAATAATCATTCGCTTCGTTCGCTGATCTTTGCGCATGGCAGTGATTTCGTGAACGTGAATTACGGAGGCATAGATCACGAACTCTACGTCACGCCGATGCAGGGCTTTCCGAACTGGTATCTCATCGTCTTCAGAAACAAGCAGATGCTGAGGACAGTCTATCTGCAAACGCTGGCGTTGACCGCAATCATCTTTCTCTTCTATTTGCTCATACTGCTGGTCGTCTTCTCCATTCTTTACCTGATAAAAATAAATACTCGCGGGCACACTGAGTGGATTTGGCCTTCCGAAAAGATGTCAGACGTTTACTACAAAACGTTCTTCGTCAACCTAATCCTATGCATCCTGGGGATCGTTGTGGTTTTCTTGGCGGACCGGGGATGGGCCATCCTACTGATCGGCGCGATAGCTTTTACCGGAATACTCACTCTTGGTCTGGGGCTTAAAATCGGGAAGTCTATTAAGTTACCAAGCCGGACAGAGCGCGTTTCTAGAAGCGAGACGCGCTTCGTTAAAAGAAATGGCTACGTCTGGAATATGGTACTGCTCTTAGTCCTGACGGGAATGTTACCGGCTGTAGCCTTCTTCAACGTCTCTTACAATCAGGAGATGAGGCTTTTCGTCAAACAAGAGCAGATCAATATTGCTAATGGGCTACAGGAGCGTGAAGCGCGTGTTAAAAAACAGTATGCGGCTGACAGAGCCGACTCTGTTAATACTCTGTGGTACAACCCTAAGGATGCCGAAGATTTTATCAACAAGCGATTAGATAAGACTTGGGACGTATATGACAGCTTCTTTTTCGGAACGAATCGCTTATCCTTTGACCCCAAGTCTTCAAAGGAGGAAGAACCGCTTAGTCCTCTTATGACCTTCTTCACTTCGGAAGTTCCTATTTTCAATCAAACAAGCGTTGAACAGGGAGGACTCGCTACATCACAGGCAGCAGATAATTCTTGGGATTGGCTGGAAGGGGCCGACGGTCTGCTGACGCTTCACAAACCTGCGCATTATGGAAATAGGGAAGTAAACATCAGCACCCATTTGCAGCGCCTCTCTGCATCGCCGCTCTCTCCGATCTCTCTGATGCTGTGTCTCCTGATCGTATTGGCAATCATCTTCTGCTTAGCTCGTTTCGTCGTGCGAAGAATTTTTCTACTAGGCGTGGACGAAGGGTTGAGTATTTTCAGAGTGCCGAAGGAAAAGGACACAATTAAACAGAGCCACTTCGTAATCCAAAGCTCGCTGTCGGCTGAACGAGAAGGCTTTTTGAAAGCTGACGAGTTTTACCACATTGACATTGCCGCCGAGTCACACGCGGAGGGTTGGGTTGAGATCGTAGGGTCGAAAATCAAAGACGACGCGCCTACCAGTAAAATTGTGGTTGATCATTTTGAGTACAGGCTAAATCATCCGGGCATGAACAGGCAGAAGCTTAAGCTCGTTAAGCAACTGCTGGACGCCAACAAAACAGTAGTCATCATGTCGTCATCCGAACCCGCAGCCTACTCTTTTGGCAAGGCGGCAAATGGTAAAGCGGCAAAGCAGGACGACAACGGCTCGAAGGCTCAGCCCAACGGATCAGATGCCCAGTGGGCAGAGATAATTAGTCGCTTCAGAAAAGCCTATCTGTTTGAGAGGGAATGCGAGAAACTCGACAAAGCTATTGATGCAAAATATCCTCCTGATAATAATCGGCCAGATACTCGACCAGGCGGAATTGTATTACCAGAAGATTTGGGACGACTGCTCTGAGGGCGAGAAGTTAACTCTACTGCACCTTGCGCAAGATCGGCTCTTGAGTCCCAACGATCCTGATATTAAACCTCTACTTCAGAGAGGGCTGCTCGAACGTGCGCCCGACGTACACTTAATGAATGAAACGTTCAAGCAATTTGTTCTATTGCAGTGTATGTCCGGCGGCCTTGAATCAATTGAAATTGAGGCAAGAAGGGCTTCTCCCTGGCAGGCACTCAAAGCGCCGCTCTTAATTATCTTCATCGGCGTGTTACTATTCTTATTCCTCACTCAAAAGAGTTTTTATAACTCCTCGCTGACCATCGTAACGGCATTGACAACGAGCATTCCTGCTTTCTTCAAGCTTCTTGGTCTATTTCAAAGCGACGGCGCGAGTCCAAAAGCTTAAGCTTGGATTCAAGCTTCAACCATTTAAGACTCGTATTCTCTTCAGCCTTCGTCTTCGGCGCTCTTCTCAGAACTCTCCGCGAATGCAACGCGGTTCTTGCGCGAGAGATACCAATAGACCGGAAGCCCCGCAGCAATCAGTCCGAGACCAATTAAGGCGTTGAGACTTATGCCCTTCAAACCGTCCGCAGGATACTTAAGGCGCACGATCATTCCAATCTCCGTCATCGCTCGACCCGTGTCTGGCAGAAGCGTCGTATAGAGAAGCCAGCCCGTGACCAATAGGAAGAGAACCGGCACAACCGGATAACCCCAAGCGCGATAAGGACGCTCGGCATTCGGCATTCGACGACGAAAGACGAAGATCGAGGCGGTCGTCAACCCGTAGAAAATCCAGGAGCCGAAGATAACGTAATCAGTCAAAGTATCGAATGAGCCTGACAGCGTCAAAATTCCTGCCCAGATGCCTTGAAAGATTAATGCGCCGACCGGAACGTGCGTGCGCGGCGATAGGCGCGAGAGCCTTTCTATAAAGAGACGGTCGCGCGACATGGCATAAGGCACACGCGCGCCCGTCAAGATAGAAGTGTGAAGTGTGCCTAGCGATGATGCCATCAACGATGCGGCAATCAGTCCGGCAATCAAACTCTTCGCAGACTGGCTGAACGGTGTCATAAATGTTCCGACCACAGTTGCTGCGACGGATGAGCCTGCCGGAACGCTTGCGACTTGAGTTGGCGTCAGGACATAGAAGTAAGCGATGTTGACGAAGACGTAGAGCAATATGATTAGCATCGTCCCGCCAATGAGCGCGAGCGGGATGTTGCGCTGCGGGTTTTTGACTTCGCCCGCAACCAATGTGATGTTGTTCCACCCGTCATAACCCCACAACGCCGCGAGCATGGCCGCGCTGAATCCAGCCATGCCAACCATTTGTCCGGGACTCACACCTTCGCAAAGACCTCCAGCATTCGCCATCCCGAAGTGTCCCCAGTCGCCGCTTGCAAGTATGAATGCGCCTAGTCCGATGCCTACGACGAGCGCGATCTTAACTCCCGTCAGGATGGTTGCTATCCAGCCGCTTACAATCACAGTCGCGCAGTTGATTAGAGTGAACAGAGCTATGAGAGAGAGCGCGATGAGTTGCAGATAGCCGAAGTCAAACTGATGGTCGAAGATTTTGAATGAGAATAACGGCGCGTTCAAAGCCTTGCCCGTTATGTCATTCAGAAAGATTGCGAAGGCGGCGGCGACGGAAGCCTGCGAGCCTGTCTTGGCTATGAAGATTTGCATCCAGCCATAAAGAAAACCCCAACGCGCCCCGTAAGCCTCACGCACAAAGACATACTCGCCGCCAGCGCGCGGCATCATCGCAGCAAGCTCAGCATAGGTGAGCGCGCCAGCGAGCGAAAGTATTCCCGCAGCAATCCAGACCGTGATGACCATGCCCGGCGTGCCCACGTTGCACGTCATCACGCGAGCCTTCAGAAAAACGCCCGTGCCAATGACGTTGCCTATAACGATTGAAGCCGCAGCCACGAGCGTAAGGCCGCGAATGAGTGTGATATTGCTTGGCGCTGGTTTTGACATATAGAGTTCCAAGTTTCAGGTTTCAAGTTTCAAGTTCCAGGCTTTTAACTTGAAACCTGAAACTTGGAACTTGAAACCTTATTTACCAGACATCGTTTGTAACTAAATCTTCGTAGGTGTCGCGTCGGCGTATCAGATCAACCTTTCCATCTTCACGAACCATTACGGCTGCGGGCAATGGGCGACCGTTGTAATGAAACATCTGTGCGAGCGAGTAAGCGCCGCTGTTCAATAGCGCAAGCACTTCACCGGGCTGCACGGCGGCGGGCAGAGAGCGGTAATCGGGCAATCGCCCTTCGCGCTCAATATCGAAATAGACATCGCCGGAATCGCAGAGCGGACCTGCAACTTTGTAATCCGTGTCGGACGTAGCCTCAGCGCGCGAGGCCGAGACCAGATGGTAGTACCACTTGTAATTGTTCATAGAGAGCAGCAGGTTGTAGCCAGCGTCTGTCAGAAGCCAAACGTCGTTAGTCTCAGGCCGACGCTTGATGTTGCGAACTGTCGTTAAGACAAGCCCTGCGTCAGCGATGATGCTGCGCCCCGGCTCTAAAAGAATCGTCACACGGTCCAGAAGATGTTCTGCGCTGGCCGCACGTGCGGATTCGCGTGCGACGTTGAGCGCAGCCGAAAGAACTTCGGACGGCTCAAGTTCTGCGCCGAGCATGTCGCGCTCGTGTTCGGGCAGTTGGTCCGCCATAGATTTATCGCGCAGGTAGTTGACTGGAATTCCGCCGCCAAGGTTTATGTGCTCCAGCGCGTGGCCTGTCTCGCGGTGAAGCGTGACGAGGTGTTCCCACATGGCTTTGAAGGCTTCTGCGAACGGCTCAACGTCGGGCGTCTGCGAGCCAACGTGAATGTGTATGCCGCTCACGTGCAGAAGTTCTGGATGGAGAAGCGCGCGACGGAAAGCGTCCAGCACGTCTGAATAGGAGATGCCGAACTTGGAAGTCAGCAGCGCCGTCTGCAATCCCAGATGCGAGCGCGTGCCGATCTCAGGCGTGAGGCGAAGCGCGATGTTGGCTCGCTTGCCGACCCGCTGCGCGGCTTTCTCCACAAGCTCAATCTCGTAGATAGAATCAACGTTGATCGAGTAGATGCCTGCGCCGACGGCTTCGTCCAACTCCGCGTCCGTCTTGCTTGTGCCGTTGAAGATTATCTGATGGGGTCGAAAGCCAACGCGCAGTGCTTTGAAAAGTTCGCCGCCGCTGTTGACTTCAATGTCAATGCCGGACGCGCGCACGGTCTTCAATACCCGCATGTTCGAGTTTGCTTTCGAGGCGTAGCAGAAGCGCACGGGCCGGTTAACAAGGCGGCCTGCGCGCTTCAATCGTTCGATGTTCGAGCGGATGCGCGGCTCTGAAAAGACGTAGAGCGGCGAATCGTACTCGCGCACAAGCGTGAGCGCGTCCACGCCATTGATGGTCAAATGATTTTCGCGCGTTTCTAAATAACCGGGAATAGTCCATGCCGGATGCCGGACTGCGAGTTGCGATGTCATGCGGGAAAACTCCACCTTAATTTAGACGAATGAACGCAAGCGAAGATAATTCGGCAGAAGGTAAGCGTCAAGTCCATGCCGCCCGGCAGGAGGTCGCAGGCGCACGCAGCCGGATTAACTGGGCGCGTGGGGCTGTGCGTGATTAAGAGAGGTTAGGGCCTGAGCGTCTGCTCGCGCGTCTCTCTCATCGAAGTTTGAAATTCATCGTTTGCAAGGTGACGCGCGGATGCCTGCCCCGGCGGACCACTCTTTTCAGAGCTTCGATCTAGTTCTGCTGCGCCTTTGGTCCGAAACATGCCGCACGATTGCGTTCAGATTTTTCATACGAGTCATTAACTTCATTCTCACGGACAAGGAATTGAAATCGAGGAAAGGGCACCGGCATTGCTGACGGTGAGCAGCCAACACGCGCCGTTTGGCGACGTGATAATCACGCCGTTCGGATTGGCGACGTAAAGATTTCCACCCGCAACGTGGAGTCTGGCTTTAGGGTCGCTTGTGCCGATACCGACATTGCCACTCGCAGGAACCAACGCAATGTTGTTACTTCCAACTTGATTACCCTGAATCTTGAGCGCGCCGTTTGATCCATCTCTGGAAAAATTAAAGTTCGTGGTTCCAGAACCTAAATCGCCCAGACGAAGAATCACGCCACCATCGCTTGTTGCACGCTCAATATCAAGTTTGCCCCTCGGTTCGGTTATGCCGATGCCAACGTTTACGGCATCTCCTAAGACCAGCGAATTACTTTGAGAAACTTGAGCGTTCGCGCCGATGGCAGTGGCATTAGAGATACTGTTTGGGCCGAGGACGTTCGCGTTCGCTCCGATCATGGTGTTGTAAGCACCTTGTTGGATCGAGGATCCAGCGCTAGCGCCGAAGAACGAGTTGCCATAGCCCGCGACGTTTTGTTGACCGGCCAACGTTCCGAAAAACGAATTGTCGGTGCCGTCCTGCTCAAGCATACCGGCTTGGTAACCGAAAAATGAGTTACTTTGGCCTATATGAATAGTTACGCCATCGTCAGAATTGAAGTCGTCTCTGGGCGAGATTGCTGCGCCGGCGCCGACGCCTGCGAACGTATTGCCAGCGCTCACACCTCCGAACGTGTTGCCACTAGTTCCTGTCATACTTAACACGCGATTGCCGCTGATTAGCGTTCAAGACTCCCATAAATCCACCATAGTCCTGATTCGTATCCACTCCCAATGAAATGCGATTCTGTAATATAGAAGGTGACGGCGCACCTCCCGCTCCCGTCAGCCACAGTTGCGTGTTCTGTGGCAGCGTGTTCACACCACTTGCTCCCACAGAGAGCAGGGCAGTTGGATTATTATTGCCTATGCCGACCCTCCCGGCGCGCACAGACATGCCCGAAAAATCAAAGCCTGCGCCTCGTGTGCCAAACGAAAGCGCAATGCCGGGCGCAGTCCCATCATTGTTAATGACACCCATAAACCCGCCGTAATCCTGATTCGTGTCCACACCAAACGAGATTCTGTTTTGAAGTGCTAGACTGGGACCTATGCCCACTCCGCTGATCCAGATATTAGTGCCCGTAGGTAAGGCATTCACACCTGGAGCGCCTAAAGAGAGTGTGGCGGTCGGGCCACTGTTACCTATTCCAACTTTGCCTCCTATATCCGTTATGCTCGAATTCCCAAGAGTTGCGTTGTCGTCGGTCCACTTGGCAACCTGGTTCATTGAGCCTGTGCCCGTCAGATTCTGCCCGCCTGAAGTTGTCTGTTTAGCACTATTGCTCTTCTTGCCTAACATGGATGCGTCTAGCGAAGGAGTGCCATCATCAGATTCAGTAGCGATGCGACTCAGTCCGGCTGCTCCGATGCGGTCTATTGCGGTGAGCAGAGTGGCTTGCTGATTAGATTTCAGAGTGGTGGCCTGTGCTGGTGATAACTCATCAAGACTGCTCTGCTCAAGTGTGACCTGCTCTTGTTCAATCTGAGTCGTGCCATACTTCTGTGTCAGCGTGTCGGAGAAGTCTTTGACCGTGATGAGGAAAAGATATCTGCCATCTGAAAGACGTTGGCCTTGCTGATCCTGGAGTTTCCAGTCTATCAAGTTGCCTAAGCGAAAATCTGAGTCATAGACTGCTGTGCCATCAATAGAGAAGAGTTGCAGACGCAGTTGATGAATTTCTCCGATTGCCACGTAGCGCACTCGTTGACTGCTGGCTGTACCTGTCACGATTGGAATTGATGCTTGACTCTTAGATTGTTCTGTTTGGGCTAAGGCGGGGCTTAATAACAAGAGAGAAAACAAGAAGCTGAGTATGGTTCGGCGAAGGCCAGTCATATAGGTTCTCCTTTGAATGGGTCATGCCCTAGGAAATGCAGAATGACTCTTGGAAAGTTGGGTTGATGCTCTACAAAGCTGCGCGGATTGTGCTACCCGGCCTGTGAACATTACAGGGAAGGCGGGCCAACCCTATGCCCGTTCTGTTCAATAGTCAATCAATAATTGGTCTGAAGACTCATCAATCCTGCAATTGCATTATCACTTCACCAGGATTCCAGTATGCGCGAATGGTCTGAATCAAACCCGCTTCGTTGAGTTCAAAAATGTCTATGCCTTCAAATTTGACTTTGCGGCCATTCTTGCCTGTGCCCTGTCCTGTCCACTTGACGGCAGCGCTGTTGCCAGCGATGAAGATTTGGTCTTCAGTTATGCTGACCTTATCGAACGTAGAGACAATCGCTGTGAAGAATTGTCTGAGCGCATCATGCCCTGCGGTGGGCGGAGCATCAACAGGATCATAGCTCACAGCATCGGGCGCAAAAGTTGCCACCCATGCTTCAACATCCATCGCGCGTATGGCTGCGAAGTAGGCTCTGATTATTCTTGAGATGGTTTCAGGACTCATTTTATTTCCTTTCTCTCTCTTGTTGAATAAGAATGCGGCGTAGGATTTTGCCCGAAGCGGATTTCGGAATCTGCTCTATGAATTCTACCTTGCGAACCTTCTTAAATGGCGCGACGCGCGCGTTGACGAAATCTTTTATCTCCTCTTCCGTCGCATCGCTTTTGAGAACGACGAAAGCCTTCGGCACTTCGCCAGCCTCTTCATCAGGGCTTGGGATGACGGCTGCGTCTGCAATCGCGGGATGCGTGAGCAGTATTGCTTCAAGCTCTGCGGGCGCGACCTGAAAGCCCTTGTACTTGATAAGCTCTTTGGCGCGGTCAACTATGTAGAAGAAGCCCGCGTCGTCCGCATAGCCTATGTCGCCCGTGTGCAGCCAACCTTCATTATCAATCGCCTGGCGCGTTGCTTCCGCGCGGTTCAGATAACCCTTCATCACCTGTGGACCGCGAACGCAGATTTCGCCCTCCTGATTTGCCGCAAGCTCACGCCCCGTCTCCAGATCAATCACCTTGCATTCCGTGTTAGGCACGCAACGGCCTACAGAGCCGTGCTTGATAACTTCGACATCTTCGGGGCACATATGCGTCGCCGGGCTTGCCTCCGTCATACCGTAGCCCTGCTTGATGAAGCAGTGCAGACGCTCGCAGCAGACGCGGCTAATCTCTTCGCGCAAGGGAGCGGCGCCTGACATGACCAGCTTCAGACTGGAGAGATCGTACCTGTCAACGATTGGCTGCTTCGCAAGAGCGAGCATTATCGGCGGGACAACGTGAGCGCGCGTGACTTTGTATCGCTGAATCGAGTGCAGGAAGGATTCAAGGTCGAAGCGCGTCATGACGACTAGGCCAGCGCCCATGTACAGGCTCATGTTCATGATTACGTGCAGGCCGTAGATGTGAAAGAAGGGAAGCGCGGCAATGAGCGTGTCGTCCGTCGTAATGTGGTCTGTCACTTCAATCTGGCGAAGGTTTGCGACCATGTTGTAATGCGAGAGCATCACGCCCTTAGACACGCCCGTAGTCCCGCTCGAAAAGGGCAGCGCAGCAATGTCCTCATGCACATTTATCTCAACAAGGGGCGCGCTCCCTTCGCCTTCCAGAAGCGAATCGAACGTGGTCGCGCCTTCTGCTTCGCCGAAGACGAAAATCTCCTGTACGTTCGATCTACTTTTGGCTTCGCGTGCGGCGCTCATCAGTTGAGGAATCGTGAAGAGATACTTTGCGCGGGCATCCGAGAGTTGAGAGGCGAGTTCATCAGAAGTGTAAAGCGGGTTGACTGTCGTGACTATGCCGCCGAGACTCAAGACGGCGTGAAAGATTACGGCGTATTCAATCAGGTTCGGGCTGAAGATGGCGAACACATCGCCTTTCTTAAACCCGCGCTCAGCGAGTCCCGCAGCCAAGAGCCGGACCATCTCTCCCAACTCGCCATAAGTCATCGCGCGCCCTGTCAGGCCGTGAATCAACGCTGGCTTATCCTTCAGGTCTTCAACGTGCCGCAGCACAAGCTCTGTGAGCGGAACTTCAGGAATCGTTATGTCTGGATAAGGGCTACGAAAAATCATAGAGTGTTAAGCTTCTATCTGTATTGCAGCGGCGTTCTATGCTATACACGTCCAGCTTATCACGGGATGCAATATTAGACTTAAATTTCTGACGCGGGTTTCAAACTTCACCCGGCGGAATTTTTGAAAGGAGATTAATAGGGGATGACGTTAGCAGAAGATTCAAGCGCGAAGAGTGAGGATGCGGGTTTGAGCGAAGAGCCTTCGTGCGAAGACGAACGCGGTGATGTGGCGGACACGGACGCGCCTACAGCGGAAGAAGAGAACGAGGGCATGAGCGTCATATTAGACGCTGACCCGGTGACGGGCATTCAGCCGGACGCTGGCGACGAGTAGCCGCGTGGTAAATGTTATGACTGAGACGCAAACAGGCCCTCTGACTTTTCTATGCCTTGCGAGCTATTTCAAAGGCGTGGAGTTTTTGCGCGAGTGCAAGCGACAGGGCGCGCGAGTCATTCTAGTGACGAAGGAGAAGTTTCTTCAAGAAGACTGGCCGCGCGAGAGTCTCGACGACATCGTTGCACTACCTGACGACGCCGGGCCGGAGCTTTACATCTATCTTGCGAGCCAGCTTGCGCGCCCGCAGAGGATTGACCGCGTCGTTGCGCTCGAAGAGTACGACGTAATCACCGCCGGATTGATACGCGAGCACCTGTGCATGGACGGGATGACGAGCGCGGATGCACGCGTCTTTAGAGATAAGCTTTTGATGTGCACACGCGCGAGCGCGGCTGGTGTTCTTGTGCCGGATTTTCTGCACGTTCTAAATTACGATGACTTGCGAGAGTTTATGTCGCGCGTCGCAGCGCCCTGGATTATGAAGCCGCGCACGGACGTTTCGGCCATAGGGATTAAGAAGCTACACGACTCAGAACAGGTCTGGCGGGCAATTGATGCTCTGGACGCGCGCGAAAATCTATGGGAGCGCTCGCCCTACTACCTGCTCGAACGCTTCATCGCGGGCGATGTCTTTCACGTTGATTCGCTCGTCAATGATGGCAAGATCGTCTTCGCAGGCGTCAACGCCTACGGGCGGCCTCCTATGGACGTGGCGCACGGCGGCGGCGTCTTCATCTCGAAAACCATCCGTCACAATTCAGCGGACCAGAAAAATCTCGTCAAGATAAACAGCAAATTAATCCGCGCGCTCGGTCTAAGACACGGCGCGACGCACGCTGAATTTATAAAGAGCGCCGAGGATGGAGAGTTCTACTTTTTGGAGATAGCGTCGCGCGTAGGCGGCGCGTACATAGCGGAGACTTTAGAAGCAGCCTCCGGCATAAACCTCTGGCGCGAGTGGGCGAGGATTGAGATGGCGCATGACGATAGCTCTTACAAACTTCCGGGAATGCGCAAAGAGTACGGCGGCATCGTGCTCTCGCTTGCGCGGCAGGAATACCCGGACACCTCAGCTTACACAGACGAAGAGATTGTCTATCGCGTCAAGAAGCGGCATCACGTCGGTCTTGTGGTCCGCTCGTCAAAGCTTGAGCGCGTTGAAGAGTTGTTGGACGATTACGCGCGCCGCTTCCCGGAGGATTTCACAGCCGTCGTGCCGCCGCTCGAAAGAGCGCAATGAGCGTATGGAAACAGATTGCACTCCCCTAACTTAAAACTTGAAAGGCTTCTAGTGAGATGAAAAAACTTTTCTCAACTCTAATTTCAACGGCGCTAGTTCTGAGTATCTTCAGCTTCTCGCAGGCTGGCGCTCAGACCAGAGGACGCGCGTCGGCTCGTTCCACGCAGCAACGACGCACCCGTTTCGGATATAACGAGAAAAAGATAAGGGAAGCGAACCGAAGGCTGCGTTACACGATCACGGCCAAGTACCCACAGTTTATCGTCAACGGTACGGACGAGCGCATCAGTAATCTCAACAGCGCGATCAATAGCAAGGTTGCGAAGGAGATCGCAGACTTCAAAAAGGATTTTGAGAAGCCGGAGACGAGGATGGGGCCGGCGGGCAGCAGCTTCGACGTGAGCTACTCGGTAGAGATTTCCACGAACGATCTCGTCAGCATAATTTTCTACATAGACAGCTTCTACGAGGGCGCTGCTCATGGGCTTCATGTCAGTGACACCTTCAACTATAATCTGGACACCGGCAAGGAACTCAACCTCGCAGACCTCTTCAAGCCGAACTCCGGCTACCTGAATCTAATCTCCAAACACACCATCTCGGACCTGAAGAAACAACTCGGACCAGACTCGGACAAGGACTGGATTGAGAAGGGCGCAGGACCGAGCGAAGAGAACTTCAAGTCCTGGAACGTCACACGCAAAGGGTTGGAGATTACTTTCGACCCTTATCAGGTCGCCTCATACGCGGAAGGACCGCACGAAGTGGTCGTTCCCTTCAGCGTCTTGAGAAGCGCGATTGAGCCGAATGGACCGTTAGCAAAGATAGCAAGGTAAAAGAAGGCAAAAGGTAAAAGGCAAAAGTGAAGAGAAAGAGCCGTGCCTCTCATCTTCCCTTTTCCCTTTTCCCTTTTACCTTTTGCCTTTTTCCTTACACTTCGGTAATCGGCCAGATGTCCACGTTGACCTCTTCAGCGTAATGCAGCAGCGGCTCGCCTTTCGGCGTGGGCAATCCCTGCGACTCAATCATTGTAGAGTCTAGTTCGGACAGTTCTGCTTTCTGCAAAGGCCAGGGTTGATGATGGATTCGGCAGCGGTAGAGTTTCTGTTTGTGCGCGGCGTAGAGGCAGTAGCGCTCGGTTAAGAAGAATTCGAGCGAGCCTGGATGCGAATAGGGAATCGTCTCGCCCGCTTCCCACGTCGCATCAAACTCTGCGCGGGACGTATCCATGTCGGTCCGGCGCGAAGAGTAGATTATCGTCTCGCCTTCTTCTTCCAATGACATCTCCGCGTTAAAATACGGCAGGTGAAAGAAAGCGCGTGCAGTCATCACAGCGACCGCGCTGTTCGCGTCGAGCGAGAAGAACCAAACGCCCGGAACGTTATCAAGATGAACATAAGTGCGAACGTTCAACTCGTGCATACTGCTCAAGCCGGGCACTGGCGGGAAGTAAGGAGGGAAAGCGCGTATGTCCCACATCGTAAAAGGCGTTACGGCAACCCAGGCGCTCCCGTCGAAAGTGTCAATTGTCAGGCGCTCAGGAATCAAAGGTCGCAGATGTTTTTCATCCATGCGCCAGTGCATGAATAGAAGCTTGCCCCAATCCTGATGCATTATGGGCTGCCCTTCGGGACGCTCGCGCACAGCGAGTCGGTCAAGGTCTGTCAGTTGCTTTTCCCCCATTGTTCTTATCCTTGCTTGGGTGATTCAAATACATTAACCACAGAGACACAGAGAAGAATTTGAGATAGAAAATTTGAAATCTCAAATCTGTTATCTTTGATTCTATTCCATACTTTCTCTCCGGTCTCTGCGCCTCTGTGGGTTAGTTTAAGAGTTCGGTTTCAGATACTTGCCAAGCCAATCCAGAACCGTGTGATACCAAAGCTCTGAATTCTGCGGCTTCAACACCCAGTGGCCTTCGTCTGGGAAGTATAGAAGCTTTGAGTCAACGCCCATTCGCTGGAGCGCTGTGAAAAGCTGCAAGCCTTCCGTTACGGGCACGCGATAGTCCATCTCGCCGTGAACGACCAACATGGGCGTGTTGAAATTCTTGACAAAGTTTGAGGGCGACCAGTGCTCATACATCTGCGGGTTGGTCCAGGGCGTTCCCTTAAACTCCTAATCCGTGAACCAGAGTTCTTCCGTCGCGCCGTACATGCTCGCCAGGTTATAGACGCCGTCGTGCGAGACCAGAACCTTGAAACGGAATCGCTTGTCGTTATTGTGTCCTTCAATCCAATCAATCATGTAGCCGCCGTAGGAAGCGCCAGCCGCTCCTATGCGATCTTTGTCTATGAAATTGTTCGTTGAGATGACCGAAGCGACGCCGTTCATAATGTCCATGTAAGCCTTGCCGCCCCAGTCGCCCGAAATCTCGTCAACAAACTTTTGGCCGAAGCCCGTAGAGCCGCGCGGGTTCGGAGTGAAGACGACGTAGCCAGCGGACGCGAAGACCTGCGGATTCCAGCGATAGCCCCAGTTGTCGTTCCAAGCGCCTTGCGGTCCACCGTGAATCAGCACAACAAGCGGCCATTTCTTCGTCGGCGTGAAGTTCGCTGGCTTCACTATCCACCCCTGAATCTTCGTCCCCCCTGCGCCGGTCCAGGAGACAGGCTCTTGCGGTCTTAGGTTGAAAGCTGAGAGGTAAGCGTCGTTCGTGTGCGTCACCTGCGCAACATTGCTTCCGTCCATGTTGGCGCGGAAAATCTCCGTAGGCATCGTGGAGCTACTGCGCGTAAAGACAAGAGTGCGGCCATCGTTGCTTACTTCCACGCTATCGTTAGAGCCGTCGGCGATGAGTTTCTTTATCTCGCCGTTGACTGAAACGGAATAGACTGGTTGAAGCCCGCGCTCGCCGACAGTGATTAGAATCCTCTGGCTGTCGGGCGTGAAAGTTATGCTCTCGACGTAGTTGTCCAGTCTGTCCGTGAGCGAGCGAGACTTTCCGCTCTGTCGGTCGTAGAGCATCAGCTTCCACAGATCGCTCTCGAAACCCGGGCGCGATTGCGAGCGATAGGCAAGGTAGCGTCCATCGGGCGAGAAGACAGGTCCTTCGTCTGCTGCCAAGTTGCTTGCGGTGATGCGCGTTGGGTCTCCGCCCGTGACGGGAACGATGAAGATGTCGCTGTTCGTGGATGTAGCCTCGACCTTGTCGCGGTTGCTGACGAAGGCGAGCTTTGTTGAGTCGGGCGAGAAGGCGTAGTTGGTCGGACCACCAAGACTAAACGGCGGCGAATCGTAATCGCCCGGTGTCAGGTCACGCGCGTCACCATTATCAAGTGAAACAACGAAGATGTGTGTGCGCTTGTTGTCCTTCCAAGCGTTCCAGTGGCGATATAGAAGCCTGTCAATAGTCTTAGCTTTGACCTTACTCTCTTCCGCCTGCTGGTCTCGCTTCTTATTGCAATCGTCCGTTGTGCAATCAGGGTAAACGTCCGAGACGAAAGCTATCATCTTGCCGTCGGGCGACCAGACTGGATCACTTGCGCCTGTAGAGAGATTGGTAATCTTCTTAGTCTCGCCGCTCGCAACATCAATCGTCCAGATTTGCCCGCCGCTTGTGTAAGCAATTCTTTTTCCGTCGGGAGACCAGCGAGGCGAGCTTGTGCGAAGACCAGAAGGGAGAAGTTTCGGCTCGCCGCCCGCCACAGGCACAAGATAGATTTGCGGGATACCGCGATTGGCAACCATGTCAATGTCCGTGACCGTGTAGGCTATGGTGCGGCCATCGGGCGAAAGCTGCGGGTCGCCTACGCGACGAACTTTCAAAAGGTCTGTGATTGTAAATGGTCGAAACGTCTGGGCACTTGCAGTGCAAGCGAGCGCCAGCACTAGAAGCAACACTCCTTTGGCGTAGCGTTTCATGGATTCTTCTCCGGTATTAGATTTATTGAGAGCATATTATAGCAAGGGATTGAACCAATTATCGAAGCGGAATAACAATCTCGCGCCGAACGTAAACATCTGGCGCTCCCTCAAACTTGATGTTGAGTTGTTGAGGCTCATGTGGGTCGTTTGATTTAAGGCGAACGCCGCTCGTCTCTATGAGATGTTTAGGCGAGAGTGCTTTCAAAGAATAGTCGTGGCCGCCCAAGCCTTCGAGCGTAAGATGTAGTTCATTCGCCTCAACACGCGAGCGTAGGATTCGCAAGCCCTGGTCGCTTGCGCCCGTTTGCGGGATTTCCGGTTCTGTGTAAACGTCCGTGCCTTCGCCGTAAGTGAAAACGATTTCATTTGACGGCATGACTTCGCCCACGACAACTTCTGCGAATTGCCTATCGCCCAACTGCTTCACAGTGAACCTGGCGTTGCGCCCGTTGATTGTGACTTTGCGTATGCGCGCGTCGAGCGGGAACGAGGGCGCAAGCACAAACTTTGGGAGACGATACGCCGCGCCGTTCGTCTGCTTCTCAATCTCGCGCCGCGTGATTGTGATTGTTTCGCGGTGTTCAGTTCGCACAAGTTTCAAGTCAAACGAGTTTGCGCCAGCGCGCACGTTCCTGACAGCAACGCTAGTCCAGTTTATTGGAAGCTGAGGAGCAAAACGCAACGTGCTTCCTGCTTCCATCACTTCGATTCCAAGCAGGCCGCGCAAAGTGGGCGTTATAACCATCGCCTCGGACCAGATTTGGTGATGAGACGAACGCCCGAAGGCCGTGTTGAAGTCGCCTGAGAGAAGTTCTGTGACGTAGCCTGGCGCGCCCGTGTAGGTTAGAAGCGAGTTTGCCATCAATGCTTGATAGCCAATGTGTGAACGTCCGTAACGATACGCGCCCAAAGAAGCCCAGCCCGTGAAGAGAGGCCACACAGAGCCGTTATGATAAGAGAGCGGATCGTAAAGCTCGCTCTTGTTAGAGATGATTCGCGCGCCCCAGTCAGTCGCAATCTGGCCTGAACCCAGATGGTCAATCTCATCTTGCGCGTGTCTGTCTTCCGGCACTCTGAACCAGAGCGGGACTGCGGGCATCACCGTGTCTTCGTCAATAATGCGCGCCTTGTCCAACTCGTTCATGCGAGATTGTCGTCTCTCACGGTTCGGGCCTGGGTCTGCCTCACGATGCGTTTTGGTGGGCTGTGATGTTGCGAATGCGTAGTAGCCGGAAGTGTCTAGCCAGTAAGTTTTCTCAAGC
Organism: Acidobacteriota bacterium; assembly: GCA_003222945.1. Lineage (GTDB taxonomy): Bacteria > Acidobacteriota > Blastocatellia > Pyrinomonadales > Pyrinomonadaceae > QHXM01. The sequence continues at coordinate 22,114 of QHXM01000097.1, read as the reverse complement.
GCGGCAGTTGTGCGCTCAGCTACGGCGTGCGCTTCTTCTGCGAGTTTCTTATCGTTCATCGCTTCAGCCATCTCTGCGATGTCGCGTGACGCTTCGACCCAGAGGCCCTGCATGTAAATCTCTTCGTGCGGAGGGTAGAGCGCGCCGCCTTCGACCCAGCCGTGACCGAACTTTGTGTTTTCGATAAGACCGTTACTGTCCGTGTCGGTCGCGGCTGTGAAGCGGTAGGCTTTCAAGATTGAATCCCAGTTTGCTTTCAGGAAATCGGTGTCGCCGCTTGCGCGCCAGTAGTCCGCGTGGGCTATGACGTAGAGCGGTGTCGCGTCTGCGCTCGCCCAGGGGTATGGATAGTCTGTGAACCAGGGAATCAATGACGCGCTCTGGGAAATCTCGTGCGGAATCCTGCCGTCAGCGCGCTGAAATTTTTTTAGAAACTCAAGAGCAGTGCGCGTTGTTGCGAAGTCGCCGTAGGAGTTGAGAGCGAACGAGGTCCAGAGCGCGTCGCGCCCGAAGAACCATGCGAAGCCGGGACGTTCGCTCTCGCCCGAAGTGCGAAAGCCCGCTAGAAGTCCTGTGCCTAGATAAGGATTCGTGGCGACGCCTTTATCAACTCCGACCTTCGCCCACTCGAAAGCAGTGTTCAGACGCTCATCAGGAGTTTCAATCTGTGTGGTCTCGCGTCGTAGCCGCTCGTAATAAGTTACGTTCTTTTCGTAGAGCGCTTCCGCATTGTTGAGAAGTTTGTCGTAACTCCCTTTCGCGCGCCCTGCGCCTTCGACGCTTCCAGCGATAACGATTGGAACGAAGTGAGACTTCATCGCCTCTGCGGGAACGTTCAACACAAATTGAATCGGCACATCACGCGGCTCTTCCTGATAGGGCATCACGGAGATGTCTCGCGCTTGCGGAGACCCAACGACGCCTGCGAAGCGGTGCGTCTCTTCCGTGATGTAATAGACGTGACTCTTCTCGTCCCAATACAGGCTGCCCGTCATCAATCCTGCGGGCCACATCAGCTTCAGGCGCGGGCGAAAAGCGGCGGTGATGGTCATTGGCAACACGCTCTCAATATCTAAGAGCATGACGACGCCCTGTTCGTCCAGCGGCGCGAAGATTATCTCGTGGACGGTGAAGGCTGCGTGCGTGTAGGTTAGTGTGGTCGCTTCCGGGCGCACGCTTATCTGAGTCATAATGTCCGCGCCCTGAATCTCAAGCGGGTAGCCTTCCAGATGAAACGAGAGTTTAAAGTCGTCCAGAATTTTCAAGGGATAGACCCACGTTTCAAATGAACGATTCTCGTAGCCTGCGGCGGCTGACTTGCGACCAACAACGTCGAAGAAAGTTCCAGCTTGCGCGCTCCGTCGAAGCTCAAGACCGCTCTTTCTCAAGTTGAATTTGGGTGTAAGCGTTGCGTCCATTTGAGCTTTAACTCCGAGCGTGAAAGAGAAGATTAAGAGCAAGCCGAAAGTTAGACGGGGAGCTATCCGGCTTGTCTTCAACGTGCGCCTCCATGCGGGTTGCAGAATTTGAGGGATGATTTTATACGTTATGACGTTTATAGAAAATAGATTCACTGCCGCCGTAGATTAGAGCGCGAAGAGCGAAAGCGTAGAGAGGGATTAAGACATTACTGTGCGCAACTGGTTGCGCGGCAGGCCGAAGAGACGAGGGAAGTTTTTAACTACTCCAGCCTGCGCGCTCGTCCAGCAGGTCCAGCTATTTGCCCATAATCTTTTCCTGATTGGCTAGAATCTGTCGTTGATTCTCTTCCATGCGTGATTGGTTGGCTATAACCTGATCCAGTTTGTCCTGGTTCGATTTGATGTCCACCTGATTTCGCTTGATCTCTTCCTGATTGCGTCTGATCTCTTCCTGGTTCGCCATAATCTTTTCCTGATTGGCGATTACTTGATCGTTGTCTGCCATATTAGTTACTCCGGGGTTTTTAATTCGTAGAGCTTTTGCCTTCTTAATCGGTTCAGGCTGTGCGCCGCATGTTAGGCGTCGCGCGTGTTAGATGTCAAACTATTGCGAAGCCGGGTTTGAGGTTTCTTTGGCGTAGGTTCGCGCGCGTGTGTTATAAGATGAGCAAGCAAAGGGTCATCAGAAAAGGGTTCGTCCGTCCAAATTGAGTCTTCGGAGATTTCAGACCGCAAAATACGCGAACCACGCGAAGCACTGGGATGAAGGAAGAGAAATTATCGGGGAAGACGCGTGTTCTTCCCGTTATCGTTCTGATAATTATCGTTGCTCTGTGGGTTTTAATCTCATGGCTTCAGTTGTTCCCGGAGTCGGAGTTTCCTTCTCCGCAATCTGTTGTGCAAGGTTTCGGTGAAGAGATTAGAGCGGGGCGACTTTTCGATGACCTTGTGGCTTCGCTCTTTCGCGTTACGCTTGGCTTTGCTCTGGCCGTTGTGCTCGGCATTCCGGTCGGACTCATTTTGGGGGATCGTGCGCGTGCGCGGCGTGCGCTTCTCCCAACTGTAAACTTCTTTCGCAACCTGTCGCCGCTCGCCTGGATTCCGTTTGCTATCCTGTGGTTCGGCATTGGCGACAGGCCCGCAATCTTTCTTATCTTCATGACCTCGTTCTTTCCCATAGTGCTTGCGACGATTGCTGCTGTGGCGAGTATTCCGGCGGTATTTTTTCGCGTGGCGGAAAACTACGGCTATCGCGGCGCGGAACTTTTAACTCAAGTGACGCTGCCAGCGATTGCGCCGCAGGTTATAACGGCTCTGCGCATCACAGCCGGACTCGCATGGGTCGTAGTTGTTGCGGCGGAGATGATAGCCGGACGAGACGGGCTTGGGTTTGCCATCTGGGATTCGCGTAACGGCCTCAGACTTGATCTACTGGTCGTCAACATGATCGCCATAGGTTTCATAGGCGTTGTGATTGATCGCCTTCTGTTGCAGTTGACTAAGTTGCCGAACCTTCGTTGGGGATATGAAAGATAAGCCGCTCAGTCTTGAATCGGTCTCGCGCACGTTTGGCGCGACAGAAGTCCTGCGCGACTTTTCGCTCAACATAGTGCTCGGCGAATTCGTCGCAATCGTAGGCCCTTCGGGCTGTGGCAAGACAACGTTGCTTCACTTGCTCGCCGGGTTCGACAAACCCAGTTCGGGGCGAGTGATAATAAAGGGGCGCGTTCGCATGGTCTATCAGCAGGACGGACTTTTCCCATGGCGCACTGTGGCCGAGAACATTCAGATGGGCCTGCGCCATGTTCGAGACAAAACGGAGCGCGAGCGCGAGTTGAAAGAGTTGCTTGCATTGATACGTCTGGAAGGTTTCGAGGATAACTATCCACATCAATTGTCTGGAGGAATGAAGCAGCGCGTTGAATTGGCGCGTGCGCTTGCGGGCGACACGGACACGCTTCTGCTGGACGAGCCTTTCTCTGCGCTTGATTACCTGACGAGACTTCGCCTGCGGCGAGAGCTTGCGCGAATGCTTAAGGAGCGCCCGCGCACAGTCGTTCTCGTTACTCATGACATAGAAGAGGCAGCGCAGTTGGCGGACCGCGTCATAGTTCTATCGGACCGCCCCGCGCGTATTCGCTGCGAGTTGCAACTCGCAGCAGAGCGACCGCGCGACCCTACGCATCCGGAAGTGATTGATGCGATGCACCAGATACTGACAGTGCTTGGACTTGAGCATGATGCACGGGAGTCTGAAGTCTTTAGTCTGTAACGAGAGCGCACGTAAAGAATAGTTTCGACTGCAAGCAACGGGTGGTGCTAACATGCGCGCCACAGATTCCGGCTACTTGCAATTGCAAGCCGCTATAAAATAGCGAAATCCTTCGTCTCTTCAACTTAAGAAAGGGAGCGTTTTCCCCCATGAAAAAGATTCTTACTTTTACTGTCATCAGTCTTGCAGTATTTCTAACAGGTTTAGTTCAAGCCCTCGCTCAAAATTCTCCGCCCGCCGCGCCGGTGCGTGAAGTTACAGACGCATATTTCGGCACGAAGGTCGTTGACCCTTATCGCTGGATGGAGAACACCAAAGACCCTGAGTTCATCAGTTGGATGAAAGCGCAGAACGATTACACTCAAGCTATGCTGGATCGCATTCCGGGTCGCAAAGAGTTGCTGGCTCGGATTAAAGAACTGGACAACGCAGGCACAAGCGTCTCGGCTGTGCAGCGCGCGGGCGATCTATATTTCTATTACAAGGTTAAGCCTGGCGACGACAATCGCAAGCTCTACGTGCGCGACGGCCTCGAAGGGGCGGAGCGGCTGCTATTCGATCCTGAAAAGATAACTGCAGGAGGCAAGCACTATTCGATTGATTACTTCACGCCTTCGCTTGACGGCAAGTATGTAGCCTATGGCATCTCTCCGGGCGGCTCAGAGGAAAGCGTGATGTACGTCATAGAGACCGCGACGGGCAAACAGTTAAGCGACCAGATTGATCGCGCGCAGTTCGGCGGACCAACCTGGCTGCCGGACGGTCGCTCCTTCTACTACAATCGTCTTCAAAAGCTGGGGCCGGATGCGAAGCCTACGGATAAATACCTGAAGAGTCGCATCTACCGTCACATGCTCGGCACAAATCCTGATGAAGATCAGGCTGTTTTAGGAGTCGGCGTCTCGCCGCTCGTCACAATTGCCGACACGGAAGGACCATTCATCACATACTCGCCCGCCTCCAAATATGTTCTGGGCATCGTGACGCAATTCGTTCGCAACGAGATTATGCTCTACGCTGCGCCGCTCGACGCAATCAATGGCGCGAAGACCCCCTGGCAGAAGATCACAGACTTCTCGGACGATGTCACAGGCTTTGATGTACGCGGCGACGATCTTTACCTGCTCACGCATCACGGCGCTTCGCGCTACAAGGTCATTCGCACGAGCGTCTCAAAGCCTGACCTTGCTCACGCAGATGTGATCGTGCCGCCAAGCGATGCCGTCGTGACTAATCTAGGCGTGGCTAAAGATGCGCTCTACGTTCAACTGCTGGACGGCGGCATCGGAAGACTTCTGCGCGTTCCGTTTGAGCGGGGCAGCAAGCCGCAATCAATAGCGCTCCCGTTCGATGGAACAATCAGCGCGCTCGTCACAGACCCAAGACTTTCAGGCGTTCTGCTTCAACTGACTTCGTGGACCAAATCGCCGCTCTGGTTCGCTTATGATCCGAAGACGGGGAAGCTGACGGATACAAAACTCAGGCCGCCGTCTCCCGTTGACTTCTCGCAGATAGAATCGGTCGAGGTTAAAGCCAAAGCGCCGGACGGGACGATGATCCCGCTCTCAATTATCTACAAGCGCGGAATCAAGCGCGACGGTTCGCACCCGACTTTGCTGACAGGCTACGGCTCTTACGGCATCACGCTCAACCCTAGCTTTAGTCCGACGTTTCTAGCGTGGCTTGAGCGAGGCGGCGTCTATGCCGTTGCTCACGTGCGCGGCGGCGGCGAGTACGGCGAAGACTGGCACGAGGCCGGAAGAAAGCTGACGAAGCTTAATACGATTACAGACTTCATTGCCTGCGCGCAGTATTTGATTGACGAGAAGTACACAACGCCTGCTCACCTCTCAGGCTCAGGGACAAGCGCTGGCGGAATCCTGATTGGCGGCGCGATTACGCAGCGACCGGACCTGTTCGCGGCGGCACTAGACCGCGTTGGCGTCTCGGACAATTTGCGCATAGAGTTGACGCCGAATGGTCCGCCGAACGTTCCAGAGTTCGGCTCGGTCACAACCGCTGAAGGGTTCAAAGGGCTGTACGCCATGAGCGCATATCATCACGTCAAGAGCGGCACTGTTTATCCTGCCGTGATGTTGACGACAGGCATAAACGATCCGCGTGTGGATTCGTGGCAGGCTGCTAAGATGGCTGCGCGCCTGCAAGCGGCCACGTCCAGCGGAAAGCCAATACTCCTGCGAGTCGATTACGACGCAGGGCACGGCATAGGCTCAACCAAATCACAGTCCGATGTTCAGCTTGCAGACGAAATGTCTTTTCTCTTCTGGCGATTGGGCGTTCCAGAGTTTCAGCCACGACCGTGATTAGAGTTGAATTGATCGAGCGCTCGCGCGACAGATTTTTTATGCTTCATCTAAATCGAAGAGAGGAATCAAACCTATGCGAAATGCTAAAGCTTTGGCGTTTTCTTTAGTGGCACTTGCGTTTCTATTCGCGGGCTGCGTCAGTGGTCCGCAACAGCAGGCCACAGGAAATTGCGGCGACAAGTCTAAGAAAACAGGTCCTGTGAAGATTGGCTTTCTGATGGACACGCTCAAAGAGGAACGCTGGCAGCGCGACAAGGAGGCCGTCGAGCAACACTCGAAAGAGGTCGGCGCGAACCTAGATGTTCAGGTAGCAAACGGCTCGGACGATGTTCAGATAAAGCAGGCAGACAACATGCTGACGCAGGGCGTGGACGTGCTGATCGTTGCGCCGCACAACGGAGTGGTCGCCGCTCAGATTGTCGAATCCGCGCATAAGCAGTGCGTTCCAGTTGTCAGCTACGACCGTCTGATTATGAGGTCTGAGCCTGACCTGTATGTTTCGCATCAGGTCGAGAGGATAGGCGAGATGCAGGGACAGTACGCGCTCGATCATGCGCCGAAGGGCAACTATATTTTAATCGGAGGCTCGAAGACGGACAACAACGCGCTTATTTTAAGAAAGGGACAGATGAACGTGTTGCAGCCCGCAGTTGATCGCGGCGACATCAAAGTTGTCTCCGACCAGTACGCGAAAGAGTGGTTGGCGAGCGAGGCGCTGCGCATTACAGAAGATGCCATGACGAAGACGAACAATAATATTCAGGCAGTGGTCGCCTCAAACGACGGAACGGCTGGCGGCGCAATCCAGGCTCTAGGCCCACTCGCAAGCAAAGTCATCGTAACAGGTCAGGATGCTGCTCTCGACGCAGTTCAGCGCATCGTAGAAGGCCGCCAATCCATGACCATCTACAAGCCCATAAAGCCACTGGCAAACGCAGCCGTTGACGCCGCCATGAAACTCGCGCGCGGGCAGAAGGTGGAGACCGCAGATAAAATAAATAACGAGAAGATAGATGTGCCCGCGATCCTCTTGCAGCCCATGATCGTTGATAAGAACAACGTCATGGACACTGTGATAAAGGACGGCTATCACAAGATGGAGGACGTTTACAAAAACGTTCCGAAGGACCAGTGGCCTAAACAACAGTAGGCAGTAGGCAGTAGGCAGTAGGCAGTAGGCAGTAGGCAGTAAGAGACATTTTTGCTGCCTGCTGCTTTCTACCTTCTGCCTTCTTGTGAGCCAAAGCAAAACAAGATGGCAGATAAAACGGACGCACCTCTTTTAGAGATGCAAAATATTACAAAGTCCTTTCCGGGCGTTCGTGCTTTGGACGGCGTGACGTTTGATCTCTACGCGGGAGAGATTCATGCGCTCGTTGGAGAGAACGGTGCGGGCAAGTCAACTTTGATGAAGGTGCTCGGTGGCGTCTATCCTGCGGGAAGCTACGGCGGCGAGATTATGCTTAACGATGAGGTGCATCGCTTCAATAGCGTGCGCGATGCTGAGAACGCCGGGATTGCCGTCATCTATCAGGAACTCTCGCTCGTCAAGGAGATGACGATTGGCGAGAACATTTTTCTTGGGCGCGAGCCGCGACGCTTCGGAGTTGTTCTATGGGACGAGCTTTACAGCCGCGCGAGCCGTCTTCTTAAAGAGCTTCATCTTCAACTAGACCCGCGCACGCCCGTAGGCCATCTGGGCATAGGGCAGCAGCAACTCGTTGAGATAGCCAAAGCTCTTTCGCAAGAGGCGCGCATACTCGTTCTGGATGAACCGACCGCTGCGCTCACGGACACGGAAGTCGCAACACTCTTCGGAATTCTAAACCGTTTGCGGGAACGCAATGTCGGCATGATCTACATCTCGCACAAGCTGGACGAAGTCTTTCGCATTTCGGACCGTATCACTGTCTTGCGCGATGGGCGAACCGTTGGCACTGAAAGCACGAAGCAACTGGACGAGGCTCGCGTCATAGCGCGCATGGTCGGGCGCGAAGTGGGCAACATTTTTCCAGAAGCTAAGCACGAGCGCGGGCGTGTTATCTTTGAAGCGCGAGGCATAAGAGTTGAAGACCCGAACATAAAGGGCAAGCTTCTTGTCAATGACGTGGGCTTTCATGTTCGTCGCGGCGAGGTGCTTGGCATCGCTGGATTGATGGGCGCAGGCCGAAGCGATCTGCTGATGGCTATATTCGGAGCGCACGCTGGACGCACTACGGGCGAGATTTATGTTGAGGGCGAGCGCGTGCGCGTTGGTCGCCCATCAGATGCAATCGAGCACGGCGTTGGGTTCGTGACGGAGGACCGTAAACGCTTTGGCCTTATACTTGACCAGACTATCTTGAACAACATGACGCTCGCTGGCTTGCCAAGACTTTCAGGCGAGTTTCTGACGGACGTTGACGCGGAAGCCGCAGCGGGCGCGCGTTCCATGCGAGAGCTTCGCGTCAAAGCTCCATCCGTGTTCACGGTCGCGGGCACGCTCTCAGGCGGCAATCAGCAGAAGGTAGTGCTTGCGAAATGGCTTCTGACGAATCCGAAGATACTTTTCCTGGACGAGCCAACGCGCGGCATAGATGTCGGAGCGAAGCAGGAGATTTACGCGCTTATAAATCGTCTCGCGCGCGAAGGTCTTGCAATCGTTCTGGTCTCATCGGAGTTGCCGGAAGTGCTTGGCCTATCGGACCGCGTGATAGTCCTGCACGAAGGTCGCGTCACGGGAGAGTTCAAACGCGCGGAAGCAACGCCCGAAGCAGTGATGGCTTGTGCGACGGGTCACACGAAACGCGATTCTGGATAACCGATGTTAGACGAAGTTTGATTTCAGCCTGCGCAAGCAGGCGATAGAGTAAGGCCCCGTGCGTAGGCCGCAAGGCCGAGCGTGGGGTAAAAGTGATAATAAAGTATCAAGCCTGCGCGAGCGGGCGGCAGACGTTTGATTATCTCTGTCGCTATCTTCGATAGCTCGATTGTTATTTATCAATCTATACCCAGCGTTCCGCTTCGCTTCACGCTGGGCTTTATGCTGGTCGCTGTCTAAAGACGGCTGAAACTCTTATGAGCGAGCAAATTCCTGCTAACGAACCTGCAATTGATCGCCCGCCCGTGACGGCAGACGTTATGCCGCCGACTGTGGATGCTGAAGGTGCGCCGCAAACAAGCATTGGGCGTTTCAAGTTGCCGACCGAGACGCTTCGCGCTTACACGATGCTTTTTGCGCTCGTGGTCATCTGGCTTTTTCTACAGTGGATGACAATGACACCGGACCACCCCTACGGACTCTTTCTTGATCCGGTCAACTTCTCAAAACTTCTCAAACAGACTGCCGTTACGGGAATCCTTGCCGTAGGAATGTTGATGGTGATCGTTGCAGGGCAGATTGATCTCTCTGTCGGTTCTGTGGTCGGGCTGGCCGGAGGCATGGCTGCGCTCGCACAAGGCTGGGGACTCGTCCCGTCGCTTCTGACTGCGATTGTCGTCGGAGTTGTCATAGGCATGATTCAAGGCTCGCTTGTGGCTTACATGAACATTCCCTCCTTCATCGTGACGCTAGGCGGTATGCTCGCGTGGCGCGGCGCCGTGTTGTGGAAAATGCAGGGCAGGACCGTGACGATTGAACTGCCTGTGTACAGGTCCATAGGCGAAGGCTTCGTCGCGCCAATCGCTGGCGTTGTGCTCGCTGCGTTGGCAATCGCCGCATTAATCTTCTTTACTCTCCGTCGCAATCGAGCGCGTCGTCGTCACGGTCTGACACCTTCTGGACTCACTGCTACCGTTGCGCGCATAGTGATTCCCTCGATTGTGATAGCGGTCTTCATCTACATGATGAACACGCAAGGGGGCGTGCCCCTTCCAGTCTTCATCTTTCTGACGGTTGCGCTCGCTGGAGCGTTTCTGACGCAGAGCACAACCTTCGGTCGTTATCTTTACGCTGTGGGCGGAAACCCGGACGCAGCGCGACTGTCAGGCATAAATCTGCGCCGTCATATACTCCTGACCTTTTGTCTGATGGGCGCAATGGCAGGTATTGGCGCTCTGGTTTATACGGCGCGCAACGGCAGCGCAGCGGGCGACGCTGGAACTTTGTTAGAGTTGGACGCGATTGCGGCCTGCGTCATAGGCGGCACGAGCCTTATGGGAGGACGCGGCACAATCTTCGGCGCGTGTCTGGGCGCTCTGATTATGGCGAGTCTTGATAACGGGATGTCGCTTTTAAGCATGTCGCTTCTACAGACGGAGCACAGCACCGAAATGCAGATGATCGTCAAAGGCGCGGTGCTGGTCGCGGCAGTCGGATTCGATATGCTCGGAAGAAGGCGAAGCTAGAATCATCGGCTAAATTTGTCAAAGCTTTTTGCCGCACGAGCGGCGCACTCGGTTCATATACAAGATGAAAGAACTTAACGAACAATCCAGTAATAGCTTGAACGACGAGCTTGTAATTGCAGCAGACCTTGGCGGAACAAATTTGCGCGCGGCTACGATTGACCGCGAGGGGCGTATTCACGAACGCACGAAGCATCACACGCCGAAAGCTGAAAGACCTGATGAGATTGTGCGAGCAATCGTCGCGGCTGCGCGCGAGTGCGAGAGCAAAAGCGTTGAGCGTGGAGCAAAAGTGCGCGCCGTGTCGGTCGTCGTTCCCGGAACTGTGCAGGTAGAAAACGGCGTCGTTACAAAAGCGCCAAACGTTCCCAGTCTTAACGGCTTTCGTCTCGCCGCCGTGCTCGAAAGCGAGTTGCAGTGGCCCGCTATTTTAGAGAACGATGCGAACGCTGCGGCTGTGGGCGAGATGTGGCAGGGAGCGGGTCGCGGTCGCAAAGATATCATAATGATAACGCTCGGCACGGGCGTCGGCGGCGGAATCATTCTGGACGGAAAACTGCTCAGAGGCGTTGACGGCTCCGCTGGCGAAGTCGGGCACATTGGCGTTGAACCTTTCGATGGCGCGCCCTGCACGTGCGGCAGTCGAGGCTGTTTGGAAGTCTATGCCTCTGCTACGGCGATTGTGCGAATGACGCGCGAGATGGGTGCGCGCTATCCGCACTCTCCCTTGCGAACGAGCGACGAGTTGACTTCGGCGGCAGTTTACAAGAGCGGCACGGAGGGTGATGAGTTAGCGCTCGAAGTCTTTCGACGCATGGGACTCTATCTAGGAGTTGGCTTGGCGAGTCTCATCAACCTATTCAACCCGGAGATGATTGTTATCGGCGGAGGGGCGGCAGCCGGATGGGACTTGTTCATTACGCATGTGCGCGAGCAGGTGACGGAGCGCGCGTTTCCAGTCCCTGCGCGCCGGGCAGAGATTGTTCAAGCCGAGCGCGGCGACGACGCAGGGATTCTGGGAGCAGCGCATATTGCTTTTGAAACGAAACGATGAAGGATGAACGAAAAGCAGAATCCAGGAGTCAGAATTCAGAATCCAGAAGGGGAAAGGGCTGCGAACCGCATTTACAGATTCTCTTTTATTCTGACTCCTGAATTCTGAATTCTGCTTTTACTTTATCGTTCATCGCTGCTGCCTTCATCGTTTTCATCTTCGTCCTCGTCTTCATCCTCATTGCCGGTCTTACGCCGATAGATGTCGTAGTTGTTCAGGCTCTCGACCTGCTTGAAATCCTGCTCCAGAATTTTAAGCATCTGATCCTTGTCCGCGTCCACCTGATCGTCTTCAAGCTGCAAATCTCCTTTTACTATCAGCCAGTTTATATTTTTGGCGCGGGCGAGTTCCAGAATCTCCTGCGCGCTGTAGGGATTAACGGTGTGGTCGAACATTAGCACTGGAAAGCGCGGGCGTCTGCCTGTGGTGTAGTAGAAAAGGTCTTCGCCCGGTAACATCAATATTCCATCTTCACGCGGAATATTCTTTTCCGAATAATCAACCAACTCCTCGAAGTCAGAAATCCACGAGCCGCGCACTGACAGACCTTTGAGTGCAGGTAACTTCGAGCGCTGCATCTCGCCTTCGGAAAGATTAGCGTATCCAAGTCGCTCACTAGTCCAAACGTAACGCGCGCCTGCAATCATCAGCGACAGAGCGACCAGAGTTGCCAGAGGGATAGAGAGCCATGCGAATAACTTTTCCGCCCGCTCCTTTCCTTTAAGATAGAAGAGGTCTGTGATCGTGCTCGCAACGAGAATCAGCAACAGCGGCCAGATGGCATAAGTCGAACCCCAGAGTTGCTGAGAAAGAAACGCTCCATGAATTGTGCCTATCAGTATGAATGGCAGAACGAGCGCGACGCCCGTGCGCCTTCTCAAACTAAGGAGCGCGAAGACAGTGGAGACAACCAGAACGAAAGGCCAGACGGCAAGAAGTCGCTCAGCCTGTTCCGACGGGTCGCTGTCAACGAATAGATAAACGACAGCCCACGCGAACGAAAGTATCATCAAGCAAGCAGAAAGAATCGCAAGCGCACGATTACCTTTGCGATTGAGCCTCCACAAGACAATTCCAAGAGCGAAACCGGCTAGCCACAGTAGCAGCCAAACGTTCTTATAAATCTCCAGCATGTCCGAGAGAGGCGGCGCGCGTCTTGCAGCGGCGAATCGAATCGTCCAGTGAACATAGTTATTCAAGCCAGCGGTGAGTTGAATGATTAGTAGCGCCGCCGCCAACCCTGCAACGACTCCGGTCAACAGCCACACATATCTTCGCACGCTCCGCTTGTTCCAAACTTCGACCACCATCAATGCTATTAATAGGACCACTGCGCTGAATAGAAAACCGAGTCCTGTGTTCTGTTTGATGAATAGAGGAATTGCGATAGCTACCCCGGTCAGAAAAGCTAACCACGAGGCTGAAGCTCTTCGTTCGGAAAGCTGAAGCAGGAGTATGCAGGCTAAGATGGCGAACGTGCAGTCCGGGTCGTAAAAAGGATGCGGATAGATGCAATAAACTCCGAGCACAACGAGCGGCGCGCTCAACACAAAAGCTAACAGCCTCGCATGTGCCACAATCCCGCGCGGGATGTTCAGTAGAATTCGCCAGGCAAGTACGGTTGAGAGTCCGCCCACGCTTGCGCAGTACGCGATGTGATGCCAGAAGACTCGCCCCGTGAGCTTGATGATCGCGGCCTGAGCGAGAAACGTCAGCGGCGCGTAAGGGAAAGGGAAATCACGATAAGGCACATCGCCTGCTGATATGCGAAAAGAGTTTTCCAGAATGTAGCTTGCATCCCACAGCACTCCAAGCCTTGAGTTCTGCCACACGACAACTGCGGCGGTGGCAGCAAAGAGAATGAGAGCTACCGCCAGGTCGCTCCACATCCAATTCCGCTCACTAATAAATCTCTCAGATATTTCGCTCGAATCCATTCTTCAATCCGTAAGTGCGCGCCGCATCGAGATAATCATTTCTAACTCTACCGATTCTTTCCAGACGTTACTCTGATTCTATACTGAGACGCTCGCCGCGGCTTAATGCTCACACTGTCTCTCACTTTATAAATGAAATGTGCGCGGGGCGGCTGTAGAGACGATTACTTTCAGATAATCCGGGAATTCTACAAAATCAATGAGGCCGCCATAAGTTGACACTCCGCGTGCCGCCTACTTATACTTCGCTCTTTCCAGAAGCTACTGATAAATCCAAGGCCAGGTAGCTCAGTTGGTAGAGCGCGGCCCTGAAAAGGCCGGCGTCGGCGGTTCGATTCCGTCCCTGGCCACCATCCATCTTTTATAAGTTTCAGGCCACAGGCAGTCTGTTATCTGAAGGCGACAAAGCGCTCCTTTAAGCATTACCAGAATCCTAGAATCTAACACAGTCCCGAATAGATGCTCGCGCCAGATACAATTCTACAGAATCGCTACCGAATCCTCGGCCCGCTGGGAAGCGGCGGCATGGGGACGGTCTATGAAGCCAGAGCCTTACGACTGAACACTACGGTCGCCGTCAAAGAGACTCATTTCACGGACGAGCGATTGCGAAAGCAGTTCGAGCGCGAAGCGCAGCTACTCGCAGGATTGCGCCATCCGGTTCTGCCAAGAGTGATAGATCATTTCGACGAGGGCGATGGTCTTTACCTCGTTATGGATTTCATCGCGGGCGATGATTTAGGCGTGCTGCTTGAAAAGAGAGCGAGCGCGTTTCCTCTAGATGATGTTTTGCTTTGGGCGGACCAACTGCTCGACGCACTCGACTATCTACATTCGCAAGACCCGCCCGTCATACACCGCGACATAAAGCCGCAGAATCTAAAGCTCACGGCGAAGAATCAGATCATCCTATTAGACTTCGGGCTTGCGAAAGGTTTCGCAGGACAAATATCCAGAGTCACGGCTTCAGGCAGCATCTTCGGCTACACGCCAAACTACGCGCCGCTCGAACAGATTCAAGGAACGGGCACGGATGCGCGAAGCGACCTCTACGCTCTTGCGGCAACCGTCTATCATCTGCTGACTAAAGTTGCGCCGCCAGATGTTCTGGCCCGATTGGGCGCGACTGCAAACAGCCAGCAAGACCCTTTGCGCGCCGCGCACGAATTGAACACGCAAGTGCCAGCGTCCGTCGGCGAAGTTTTACGAAAGGGGATGGCGATAGGCAACAGCCAGCGCTATCCAACTGCCGCAGAGATGCGCAAGGCTTTGAAGAGCGCAAGCCAACCTGAAACCCTCAAAGAGACTCAGCTAGCGACTCCGCAGCCAATCTCACATGAGTTGCTGCCCACGCGCATTGTCGAAGAAGAACGCGCGCAGGAGATTCCGCCAACCATTGCCAGCCCTGCTTTGCATCGTTCGGAAGAGAGAGACTTGACGATCAAAGCGCCTTACGAACCTGCGCGTTCATTTGAGTCGCCGCAGCTTTCAAGTTGGCCTGCTCAGCCTGCGCAAAAGTCTAAGCCGTTTACGTGGTTTCTGGTCGCCCTCGGCTTAGCCATGTTGGTGGTGATAAGCATTTTTCTGGTAACAAAACTCAGTGATACTTCCGGCGTTAGTGATGCAAGTAGTAATACCAGTGAGCCGACGCGCCCATCGAATACTTCGTTTGCCATCAGTAACACATCCAGTGGGAATTACAACTCAACGCCCGACAGGTTTAATCCGTACACGGGAAGTCTGGATGACCTGATGCCTAAAACAGCCGGATCATTCACTGTGAATGAAAACAGAGACTATTACGGCGGTCTAAATTATAGATATGATCTTCACGGTAAGGATTGGAAGCCGCGCGTGTACGAAGACAACAACCGCAACCACATCGAGATAGAAATCATAAGCTTTAATCAGGCCGAAGATGCCAGAGCGGCATTGAGTAAACTAAAGGACGCACTCTCATCCGCGAGTTTTACGGCTGTAGAAAGTTCAGGGGATAGAGTCGTGATGGATGGAGATTACAAGAAGGTCAACTCGAATATGACCGGGACTAGGCTCATGTCAAGAATGGTGTTCTGGACTAAAGGCAGTCTTCTCTTCGCCGTCACAGGAAACTCTGAGACCGCCGAAGAGTTTGAGAGAAGTTATCCTTACAGCCATTAAAAAACGCGTACCGATTGCGGATTGAAAAGGAAATTGCGCGTCTTCTTCAATCCGAAATTCCGCAATTCCGCAATTCATCTATGCCAGTAGTTCTTGATCTTCTGCGCCAGAAGCGGGAAGGGAACGTACTCGGCTTGGCGTCCTGCGCTGCGAAGTTCTTCGACCATTCGCATTGCTCCGTCCGCGTTTCGCGTGTGAACCATTATGGTGGATGCGCGCTGCAAGTCCGGGCGCGAGGCGAGCCAAAGGGCTATTGCGTAGCCTGTGTTCTCGTCATCGTTTGTTTCCGAGTTGTAGTGTTCGGGCAGCAGGTCGTGATCCAGAAAAATCGCGTCGTAGTGATTCCCGCTCAAGTATTCGCGCGCCTCAGCGACCGTTTCAGCAATGTCAAGATCGTCGCCCGCGAAGCGTTTTGTGAACCACTCGTGCCTGCGCTTGTCGTCGTCAAGAAGAAAGACGCGTATAGGGCTGCGGGTTGCCTCAACACTTGTGAGGCCGAGTCTGTTCAGCAATCCTCTTAAGATTCCCATCTGTATCAAAAAATGAAAAATTAAAAATGCAAAATGCAAAATGGAAGGCGAAAGATTGAGTTCTCATCTTTCATTTTGCATTTTCGTCCGTCTATATACTACATAAGGAGAATGAAAAATTAAAAATGCAAAATGCATGGTGAAAGTCGCGCTCTTCTGTCTTCCATTTTGCATTTTTAATTTTGAATTTTTCATTCTTCAGTTTGTGTGCTAAAAGTTCTGAAGCGCGCGGCTGCTCTTTGCTCTACAAAAATCGCGCAGCTTCCCTTCGTTATCTATGAAGCAAATTCTTCAAAACAATAAGACAGGGCGCATGATAGTTGCAGATGTTCCGACGCCTGCTCTTCAGCGCGGGCGTGTGCTTGTTCGCACTGCCGCCTCTTTAATCAGCGCGGGCACGGAGCGCGTGGCTGTTGATGAAGGGAAGAAGAGTCTGATTGAAAAGGCCAGAGAGCGACCCGAACTTGTCAAGCAGGTCATTGAACGCGCGAAGACGGAAGGGATTATCAAAACCTTCAACGCTGTACGCTCAAAACTTGGCTCTTCGACTGCGCTAGGGTACAGCGCAGCGGGAATTGTCCTGGACGTTGGCGATGATGTCGCGGAGTTTCGTGCCGGGATGCGCGTTGCTTGCGCTGGCGTAGGCTATGCGAGCCATGCCGAAGTTTTATCTGTTCCGAAAAATCTCTGCGTGCGATTGCCTGATGAAGTGAGTTTCGAGGCGGGCGCATTCGGCACGCTCGGCGCGATTGCTTTGCAGGGCGTGAGATTAGCCGAGCCTACTTTGGGCGAGAGCGTTGTCGTCTTAGGGCTTGGGCTTCTGGGGCAGATTACGGTCCAGCTTTTGAAAGCCAACGGCTGCCGCGTCTTCGGCATTGATCTGGACAGGAAGAAGGTTGAACTCGCTTTAGAACTCGGAGCGGACGCGGCGGCCATTAGCGATGGTGACGTGAAGCGTGCTGTGTTTGATTGGTCGCGCGGGCGCGGGGCGGATGCCGTCTTGATTACTGCGGCAACACCGTCGAATCAGCCGGTTGAATTGGCGGGCGAGATTTCGCGCCTGAAGGGTCGCGTCGTTGCGGTCGGGATGGTCGGGATGGATGTCCCGCGCAATCTATATTTCAAGCGCGAGCTTTCCCTGACCGTTTCTATGTCTTACGGACCAGGCCGCTACGATCCAGAGTACGAAGATCGCGGCCACGATTATCCTTTCGCTTACGTTCGCTGGACCGAAAATAGAAACATAGAAGCTTTTCTTGATCTGATTGCGACGGGGCGCGTCAACGTCGAGCGACTTATCACGCATCGCTTCCCCGTCGAAGAGGGCGAGCGCGCTTATCAGCTGATTGGCGGCGAAGTGCAGGAGCCATATCTCGGAGTCATCCTGCGCTACGACACGGAGCGTGAGCTTGAGCGAAGAATTGAGATTAAGCGGAGCGCGAAGGTGACTTCAGAAAAGGCGGTTCGCGTAGGTCTAATCGGCGCGGGCGGTTATGCTCAAGGGATGCTCCTGCCGCATTACAAAACGGCTGGCGTGGAATTTCGCGCCGTGACGACCGCATCCGGGTTGACGGCGAAAGATGTAGCGGAAAAGTATGGCTTCAATTACTGCGCTTCGAGCGCCGATGAGATTCTTGATGACGGGGAAGTTAATCTTGTAATCATAGCCACGCCACACAACCTGCACGCGGAGCTTGCGCGCCGTGCTCTGCTGAAAGGAAAGCACGTCTTTGTAGAAAAGCCGCTCGCGCTAAATGATGAAGAGTTGGAAGGCGTGCTCAATGCTGCCGCGAATTCAGATAGGCAATTGATCGTCGGATTCAACAGAAGATTCTCGCCGCTTGCTCGACAGGCGAAAGATTTCTTCGCAGGTCGTCATGCGCCGCTTTCGATCAGCTACCGCGTCAACGCCGGACGAATCCCCAAATCTCATTGGGTGCAAGACGCGCGCGAGGGCGGCGGGCGCATCATAGGCGAGGTCTGCCACTTCGTTGACCTGATGCAGTTTCTGACAAGCGCGCTCACAACGAGCGTCTATGCCGAATCAATCGAGAGCCGCAACGATGAGGTGATTGACGAAGACAATGTTTTCATCACGCTGAAATTCTCGGACGGCTCGAACGGTTCAATTGCTTATCTGGCCGAAGGCGACAAAGCACTATCGAAAGAGCGCGTGGAGATTTTCTGTGAAGGCAAGAGTTTCGTATTAGATGATTTTCGCAGCGCAGCGATGTATCGAAATGGAAGAGAAGAGAACATGAGGCTGCGACAGCAGGACAAGGGGCAGATGGATGAAACGCGCGCCGTTTGCGCAGTTGTGCTTGAAGGAAAAGATGCGCCGATTGCACTTGAAGATTTAGCGGCGACGACGCGAGCGACCTTTCGCATACGCGAATCGCTGCGTACAGGACAGGCAATGAGCGTCTGAAAAAGTTTTTCACACTGTGGAAAAATAATTTTTCTCACTTCATCACTCATTGCTCTTGAAAAATATCCGTCGAGTGCTATAATCCGCCGCGCCTCTTGAAGTGCTCTCAGAAAAATATTAAGAGGCGAACAGTCCCAGAATCATCAAGCCGGGAAGCTTAGTTCTAAAGAAAGTCTAAAGTTATAATCTTCCGTAGATGTCTTCTGACAAAGCAAAAGTTCATCCGCTCTTTGCCGTGCCTGACGTAGATGCTGCGCCGGAAGAGGAAACGCCTGAGCGAGAGGAGCAGCAATTCTCCTCAGAGCCTGCGGTCTGCCAATTCTGTTTTGGCTCGGGCATGGAAGTAGTTTCGGGCAAGGGCGCGCGTCGTTGTCGCTGTCGAACGCAGAACAATCAAGCAAAGTTGCTGGAAGCCGCGCGCATCCCGCGCCGCTACAGCGAGTGCTCGCTTCAGAACTACTATCCGATAAAAGGCAACGGCACACAGCTACGCGCCTTCAACTACGCCTTCCGACTTGTGCGCGAATACCCGGCAGTTGATCGCGGACTCGTTTTCATGGGAACGTGCGGTGTAGGCAAGACGCATCTGTCTGTAGCAATCCTTCGCGGCCTGATTGAAAAAGGAATTGGTTGTCTCTTCTACGAATTCGGCTCGCTCTTGAAAGAGATACAGAACTCTTATAATCCTGTCTCGCAGACATCAGAATTGAAGGTGCTCGCGCCTGTCTTTGAATCTGAGGTTCTGGTCCTTGATGAACTCGGAGCATCGAAGCCTACGGATTGGGTAAGAGACACTATGATGCAGATCATCAACACTCGATACAATGACCGTAAGCTTACAATCTTTACGACGAACTATCTGGATGGCAGACGCGCAGAGCGGGACGAGACTTTAGAGGACCGCATAGGCGTGCGACTCAGAAGTCGTCTCTTTGAGATGTGCAAGACCGTGCAGATTGAGGGCGAAGATTACAGAAAGAGATTCGATACCCAGCAGCCTTAATAAAGATTCTTATAACTTACACTACGCAGGGCGCAAATCCAGCCTCGGAACTTCCTGATTATCACTTAGAACCTTCACATTCCGACTCGGAACGCCCAGATTCCAGCCGGGAACGTGCATGTTCCTGGTCGGAACGCGCGCGTTCCAAGCCGGAACTTATACATTCCAACCTGGAACATGCTCGTTCCGGGCTGGAACATGCACGTTCCTGGCTGGAACGCGCCCGTTCCTGCCCGGAACATGCGAGTTCCTCATCGGAATGTGCATGTTCCGGCATGAAATCCGATTCCTAAAGCCACAGTTTGCAGTATTTAAGGGAATAGAGAGTGATTACTCCCCTTCTTAGAAAGAAGGGGCTTCTTTGGCGTTGATGCCAAGTCTCTGTAATCCCAGAGACAGAATGTTAATGGCGGCGTTATGGTCACGGTCTAACCGCAAGCCGCACGAACAATCATGGATGCGTTGAGACAAATCCTTTACGACTATTGCTCCGCACGCGGAGCAGCGTTGACTTGTCCCGCGTGGGTCAACTGTTCGCACTTCTCTACCAGCGTCCGCCGCTTTGTAGGTCGTGTATTGAATCAGTTGTTTCCACGCCGCATCTTGAATGCTCTTAGCTAAACAATGATTCTTGACCATCCCTTTGATATTCAAATCTTCAAAGGCAATGAGTCCGAACATGGATACAAGAGCACGGCTGAGTTGGTGCGCGAAGTCGCGGCGACGATTGGCAATGCGTTCGTGGATGCGCCGCGCCGCTTTGCGCTTCTCTTTTCTTTGCGCCTTCGCAAGTGCTTTCTCATCCGAGCGAAAGAATCTAGGGTTAGCAACCTGTTCACCTGTCGAGAGCGCACAGAACGAAGAAAGTCCAACGTCAATTCCGACGCTTCTGTCACACTTTGGCAAGGCTCGCGCTTCGACTTCCACAGAGAAGCACGCATACCACTTGCCCGTCGTAGAGCGGGTTATCGTTAGTGTCTTAACCTTGCCTTCAATGGGGCGATGCAACTTGATTCGCACGTCTCCGATTTTAGACAAGCGCAACTTGCCGTCTCTGAGGGCAAAGCCGGATTGAGCATAGGTGAAAGAATCGTATCGTTTATGCGAACGGAAGCGCGGGAAGCCTGCTTTCTCTTTGCGCTCCTTAACTCTGCGAAAGAAGTTCTGAAAAGCCTTGTCGAGTCTGCGGAGAACGTCTTGCAATACTTGACTATGAATCTCGTTAAATTCTGGACGAATCTCTTTAATTTCAGGCAGTTGGTTGGCTTGCTCAACGTAACGGATAGATTTTCGTTCAAGGCGGTAGGCGTCTCGCCGCTCTTGAAGTCCAGCGTTATAGAGTTCGCAGCAAAACGCAAGGGTCTTGTTCAAGCGTGTAGTCTGCGCCTTGCTCGGATAGATGCGAAACTTAAAAGTACGTTCTGTTATTTTATGGTCAGCCATGTTCAGCACGCTCAATCCGTGTCTGGCTTGGTGAAAAGTCAGGAGTCATGGCAAGCGACTTCCGACTTCGTTCCACATTTTAGCTCAAGTTCTCGTCATCGTATCCACAAAAGAAGCCTTCGGCAGAGAGGTTGCGGATTCATCCCCCGCATGAATGCGGCGGTCTTCTCCGAGGTCTTGATAAATATAAAGGGTTTAGGCTGAGGCTCGTGATAGATAGGAACGCTTACGCCTGATAGCAATTCGCTTAATCCTTACCAACAACAGGCGCTTTGTTATCCTTCCATTTTAATAAGAACTCGACCAATTGTTTCTTCATCATCTTTCGTGCGGCTTCAAACTCTCCCTCGGCGCTGTAGAGCAGCTTGCCCTTGCTATCAAGCACGGCGACAGCAGGCACGCCCTTGTTGAGCGGAACATTATACTTCTTCACAATATCAAGGTTCTTATTGAACTCTCCTACGTCTATATGCACAAGCTCGAAACTCTCTTCAACGATCTTTCCGGCTGTTCCCTGATGCAAAGCCTGGTCAAGCACGTGGCAGTCGTAGCACCAGTTGCCGCCGAATATCAGAATGACGCGCTTGTGATCGTGCGCGGCATGTTTGAGCGCCTCGTCAATCTCTTTACCTGCATCCACGTTCGCTGGATAGAGGTCCTTCTTCGTCGTGGCTGGTTGAAGAATCACATTCTCGTCTTCCTTCTGTTTAGGTGTTTGTCCTTGAACGCTAACAGCGGCGAGAGTGAGCAGGATAATCGAAAGTAACGTAAAGTGTCGCATGATTTCTTAAAAGATTATTCGGCCTTTTTTGAATCGAAAGAGATATTCTCGTAAATCTCGCTCATATTCAATTCACAATTCAAAGATGTCAACTTCACAACTGCTGCCAGGTCGTTATACTCGTTGTAAATCCAAGAACCGTCAGGCTGCTTAACTAAATGCGTTATGTGCGGTCGGTGCTGTGCCACGAGTAAGTATTCTTTGAAACTTGAGATAGATTTGTAATGCGTGAATTTTTCGCCCCTATCATAAGCTTCTGTACTTTCTGACAGGACTTCAACGATTAGTGAGGGAATAGTCAATGCATCAACTCCATCTATCTCTTCAAACTGCGCATCACCACATAGTGCTGACAGATCACCGTAGCGATAAGGCAGCATACTCGGCACTTTAATTCGCATATTTGCCGGAAAAACCTCGCAACCTCGACCG
>QHXM01000184.1 GCA_003222945.1 Acidobacteriota bacterium | reverse complement strand
TCAATCACACACGTCAGGCCGTGAGCATCATAGAAGCCTTAAAATCAGCGCGGAACGAAATCTGAAATTCTAAATCTTTCCATTCTTTTTTCTTCAATCCTCTCCAGCCCTCTCCGGTCCTCTGTGGTTAATATTTAGCTCAACCTACACGACCTAACAAATAAACTCTTCCCTGCTCAGAGCAATGTTATAATCCGCCATCTACACGAATCTGTTAAGGCTCTAGAGCAGACCGAAGAATGTCCTTCAAAGATGATAACGAGGCTCTGATAGCGGTTCTCAAAAAGTCTTTCAGCGAACTGCTCGCTCCGCTCGAAGCCAGCATACTGATGGTCTGGCGCGGGCGCGAGCGACCTCCGAGCGCGCAACTAATTTTCGAGAACCAACTACTGCACATCGCGCAGCGTTTCGTAAACTTGCGCGAAGCTACTGACGCGGAGAAGCAGAAGTTCTACGAAGAGATTTGCCGGTGCTTCTCTCTCGACTGTGCAAACGACACCTTCCCGCTCCAGCAGAGAGACGATTTCGATCAAAAAATCTCCGAAAGATTCGACCGCACGCCCGTCAGCATCTCTTACCTTGAGGTTTATGATCGGCGTCATGGCACGAACTTCACGGACAAAGTTAGAAACGCTCTCTTTCAATTCGCCAATCTCGTCATCAAATTCGACGGCCAGATAACTGCTGAAGAAGAGGCAGAGCTTTCAAAGTTCAAAGAAGCGATCTACCCGCAGGGCAGCGCGAAGACTGCACAACCAGATGCTCACGCAGTTGTGAAAGAAGCGGAAAAGCATCCTGCTAAATCTGCTGAAGAGCTTGCGCCTCGTCCTCTCGAAGAGTTGCTTAAAGAGTTGGACACGCTCGTTGGGCTTGATAATGTTAAGACTGAAGTGCGCGAGCTTATAAACTTTCTAAAGGTCCAAAAGATGCGCGAGGAGAAGGGTCTGCACAAAATCCCAGTCTCGCGCCACATGGTTTTCTACGGCAATCCCGGAACGGGCAAGACGACAATCGCGCGACTTCTGGCTGAGGTTTTCCGCTCGCTAGGCATCTTGAGATTGGGACATCTGGTTGAGACAGACCGTGCAGGATTAGTCGCAGGCTACGTCGGTCAGACTGCGCCGAAAGTTAAAGAGGTTGTCTCGCGTGCTCTCGGCGGCCTTCTCTTCATTGACGAGGCTTACGCGCTCTCTTCCGGCGGCGGAAGCGATTTCGGACAGGAAGCCGTTGAGACATTGTTGAAGTTGATGGAAGATAACCGCGATGATCTGGTGGTAGTCGTCGCAGGCTACACGGAAAGGATGAACGAGTTTCTGGCATCGAACCCGGGTCTTCGCTCGCGCTTCAGCAAGCATCTCTATTTCGATGATTACAGCAGAGACGATCTCGTAAGGATTTTCAAATCCTTCTCAGATAAGGCCGACTATAAGTTGACGCCCGAAGCCGAGCAGGAACTAGCGGCTGTCTTTTCCATACTCTCAGCCACGAGCGACGAGACGTTCGGCAACGCGCGCCTTGCGCGGAATCTTTTCGAGGCGACGATTAACAAGCAGGCCAACCGCATCGTCAGCCTTCCCGCTGTTGACGAGAAAGTGCTTTCGTCAATCGAGGCCGCAGACATCCCTGGCGCGGCGGACCTTCGTGAGAGCGGCGTGAAAATTTGAAGAACGGAGAAACGTTTGAGATGAAGAAGATAATGAGCCTCTGCCTGATACTCGTGACTCTCAGCCTCGTTTGTGCGCAGGAGCGGCAACGCGCCCCGACGCTTTCACAGGAGGTGCGGGATTTCATAAGCGTTGACGCGCCCGTAATCGCGTTGACGCACGCGCGCGTGATTGACGGCACGGGCGCGAAAGCTCTACAAGATCAAACAATCATAATCTCGGACGGCAAGATTCAATCACTCGGCCCATCTTCTGCCGCGCGCGTGCCCGAAGGCTCGAAGGTCATTGATCTCACGGGCAAGAGCGTCATCCCCGGACTCGTGTTGATGCACGAGCACATGTTCTATCCAACGGGCAGGCTCGCCATCTTTAACGAGATGGGTTTCAGTTTCCCGCGCCTCTACCTCGCCTGTGGCATCACAACCTTGCGGACCACCGGAAGCGTTGAGCCTTACACGGACCTTAATCTTAAAAAGCTGATTGACATGGGTCGCATTCCAGGCCCGCACATGAATGTGACAGGTCCATATTTGGACGGCGAAGGAAGCTTCGCAACTCAGTTTCACATACTCACTGGACCGGACGACGCGCGACACATGGTCGAAGAGTGGGCGGATCGTGGCGCGACATCTTTCAAAGCATACATGTACATTACGCGCGCCGAACTCTCTGCTGCGGTTGAAGCAGCACACAAGCGCGGCCTGAAAGTTACGGGACATCTTTGCGCCGTCGGCCAAGGTCGCCGTCACGGCAACGCTTCCTGTGTTCGAGGCGTTCGTTCCCTCCCGACCGCCTTTGCAGCAAAGAGTGTTGGATGCGATGACTTCGGACGCGCGCACGCAATACCTCATCGCGCGCTCGCGTGCGAGTGACGCGAAAAATTCGCCTTGGCCTGTTGCGTTTCAGAAAGAGATGCAATTCGAGCTTGCCTTCAGCCGTGCGGGCGGATTGCTCATGGCCGGAACTGACCCGACGGGAAACGGCGGAGTGCTTGCGGGCTTCGGCGGCCAGCGCGAGGTTGAACTACTGGTCGAAGCAGGGTTCACGCCGATAGAAGCAGTCCACATTGCTACGATGAACGGCGCGGAATTCTTAGGAGCATCGGACCGGATCGGCTCTATCGCCGCAGGCAAGCAGGCCGACCTCATCGTTATTCAGGGCGACCCTTCGACCAGCATCAACGACATTGAGAAGGTCGAGACGGTCTTCAAAGACGGCTTGGGCTACAATTCCACCAAACTCATTGAATCAGTCAGAGGCTCTGTTGGATGGCGTTAAAAGTGCTTCGCTTGCGAAATGCTGTTAGCCCGCTTTACAAGGTGACATGAATGATGAAAGAAGCGATTGAGGATTTCAGACGAACACTTGAAGAACCATTTTCGACAGGTGTTCAAAGAAGATTAAGTAAAGCTCCGCGCTCTAGTTCATCGTTATAGATTGGAGGACTCATCCCGAATGGCGGAAGAAGAGAACAAGAACGTTGTGATGAAATATGTCGAGGCATTCAACCGCGCCGATTACGAAGCCCTGCGCGAGCTATTCGCTCCTGACGCGCTCGTTTATGGCGTGCTCGGTTGGGGAAGTCTGGATAAGGTCATTCCCATTTGACAAGAGATTATTAGCGCCTTCGCAATCCAGCTAAACGTAGAAGCAATGGTCGCAGAAGGCGACACGGTCGCAGTGCGCTACACGGAGCAAGGCTGTTCCGTTGGCGAATGGAATGGGCAACCTGCTACCGGAAAACCTTACGAGGTGGTCGCAATGGAATGGTTCGTAATCAAGGACAGGAAGATTCATCGTCGCTGGGGCGCGCGTGATTCCGGTTCACAATCGCGGCAGATGGGATTATCGATTTGATGATTTAAGCAGGGCCTTCCACCTCTTGTTCGATCTTCAACTGATTGCGTTGGGCTATTGCGTAGAGGATTGTCTTGATTTGAAAGGGAGTCAGGTCAGGATAGGCTTCTTTGATTAGCGCTATGATGCCAGCGATGCAAGGGCAGGCGAAACTGTTTCCTGTTAGTTGACGATAACCGCCGCCGGGCCAGGTGGTCCGCACCTGAACGCCCGGAGCTACAAGTTCAATCACATTCCCGTAGCGATAACCGAAGTTGAAGGGATCGCCGCCTTCGCGCTTGACTACAGATACGAGCGAAGAGGTTAAGATGGAAGGATAACTCGGCTGCGGAAGATTGTTCGCGGCAGCAACAACTA
This sequence comes from Acidobacteriota bacterium, assembly GCA_003222945.1. Taxonomy (GTDB): domain Bacteria; phylum Acidobacteriota; class Blastocatellia; order Pyrinomonadales; family Pyrinomonadaceae; genus QHXM01. The sequence continues at coordinate 4,093 of QHXM01000184.1, read as the reverse complement.
TGCATCCGGCGTGATACGCGCGGTGCAAGAGGTCACCAAGAGGCTTGTAGTAGTCTGGCTTCGTGGTGCCGAGCGAGAGATTTATGACGTGCATACGCTGGCGCACTGCGTAGTCAAGACCTGCAACGAACATCTCGCCTGAGCCTGAAGCGTTCGCGCCGAGAACCTTTATACTGTAGAGTTCTGCGTCGGGCGCAATCTCTGTGATGATGCCAGCGCAGGCCGTACCATGACCGGCAGCGTCGCCCGATGTTGAAGGCTTGAAAGTCACCCTCCCGTTTTCAATCACCGCCTCTACGGACTCTTTGACTTTGCCTTTGAGAGCAGGGTGATTCGTGTCTATGCCGCTGTCAACGATGGCTACTTTGACACCGCGACCCGTGCGCCCCGTCCAGATGGTTTCGGGCGTGATCGCAGCCCACAAATCTGGCGCAGCTTCTTCTGCGGCTTCAACTGCCGCATCAGACTTCGCCATCCTTAACTCTCCTCTTTCGTCACTCAAGGTTTGAACTTATAAACTGAAGTAGCCGACATCTGTGATGGAGCGCTTTTCGGTCCAGCGCACCAGAGCGTCGAGTATGTCCTGGCAGAGTTGACGTTCAGCGTCGCCGCGACTTGCGATATCTCTGAGAGAGATTGCTAATTGCAGCAGGTCTCTGTGCTCAGGCGCGGAGCGAACATCTTCTAGCCATTGACGAACGTCGTCGCGCCCGTCTCTGTCCCTGTCGGGGTCGAAAGCTGTGTCTAACGAGCGCTGAAAGAAGTTCTCAAGGAGTCCGGCGGTCTCGTGCGCGTCAACTAGGATGGCAATGGCGTCTGCGAAGTAAGCGGCCATGTCCATCTCTTCCGGCGAGAATGGTTCGTAAGGAGGGTGGCCCGGACGATTGACGAACTCAAGGACTCCGACTATCTCTTCGCCCGCGCGCAGAGGTGTTGCCAGAAGCGTCACGGTCTTGAACCCTGTATGCTTGTCCGCATCGGACCAGAAAGAGCCTTCTTTGGAAACGTCAGCGACCGCTATGGGCTGACCTGTTGAGAAGACAAGACCTGCGATGCCTTTGCCCGGCGGGATTCTGACCTGCATGAGCTTTTCCTGTACGTCGCCGAGAGCAACGAGGAATCTCAAGCCTCCCTGATTTCCGTCGCGCACCAGTACAGATGCCTGGTCCGAACCAACAGCACGCGCCGTTATGCGCAACAGGTTTTCGATGGAGTTTGCCAGCGGAGCGGTCAAAGAGTTGGCTACATCAACGGCGCTGACGGCGGCTTTTAGTCTAGCCTCGAACGAATCATTATTCTTCGCCATGCGAGAGGCGCGCTTTTTGGACGACGCGCGCCTTTTCGTTGCGGTCTTCTTCTTAGTTTTACTAACCATAAGTTTTCAACTCCAACTTAATAAGAGGTGTCTCGAATAACTTTTCTCCCGCGCTGCGGTGCGAGATTATACAGTGGCATTTGAAGGCTTACAATTTTCATATCGAGCAAGCGGTTTTGGATTATTGCTGGGAGCGCAGGCATCCCTGCCTGCAAGCGTGCTTGCACGCTGAAGTGTTGTTCGCGCTATCGCGCTCAAGCCGGGCGAGCCGCCTGCGCTCCCAGCACAAGCCCTACCTCAAATCGGAAACTGCCCTAATTCAACGGGTAGTCTGTCAACCTCCGGTGTCGCGCCCGTCTGCGTTGCGATCCAAGCTCCCACACGATTCGCCTCTTCGCTGATTACTTTTAAGGGAGCGCCGCGCAGATAGTAATGCGTGAGCGTGGCGGCAAAGGCATCGCCCGCGCCGATTGTATCTTTCACCTGAACTCGAAAGCCCGGATGATCGAAAGTCTCATTAGCGGTTACCAGAAGGCTGCCTTCTTTCCCGCGTGTGACTGCGATGAGATCAAGATTGAAGCGCGCTATCAGGCTTTTTGCTAAATCTTCTTCGCCGCTCAGTTCAATGTCTAGCATTCCAGCAACCATTGATAGCTCTTCGCTGTTGAGCTTAACGATAGTCGCAAGCTCAACGGAGCGCGTGAGCATGTCCGGGGTGAAGAAGGAGTGGCGCAGGTTTACGTCGAAGATGCGCAGGGCATTTGAGCGAGTCGCTCTGAGAAATCGCAGGACCACTTCTCTTGCCTGCTCGTTTCTCTGCCCAAGAGTGCCGAAACAGACGGCGTCAACATTACTTGCCAACTCTTCCCACCTGGCGGTCCATTCAAGATAATCCCATGCGGAATTCTCGTTGATAGCAAAACGCGCTTCTCCGTCCTCGCCAATCTTAACCTGCACAGTGCCGGTTGGATGAACCCTGTCAACTTGCAGGAAGCCTTCGGAGATTCCCATTCGCGCGAGTCTGGCTGAAGCTTCGCGCCCAAGGTCATCGTCTCCGACGCGGCTCGCAACCGTCGCATTGTTTCCCAGAAGGCGCGAGATGTAAGCGAAATTGGTCGGTGCGCCGCCTAGTTGTTTTCCACCGGGCAGCATGTCCCATATCAACTCGCCAAGACCGGCAACGATCTTCGAGTCGGAAGTGTTTGCCACGGCATCATAGCTTTTCATATTGAGCAGGTCTCGCGCGTGCTATATGCTAAGCATATTTATAACGCTCTTTCGGCAAAGAGTGGAAACGGTGAGCGGCCTTCTGTGCCGGACGGATTTGAAATCGGAAAGGTGCTTTTACTTTCGCTACTATGAGCAAAGAACCAGAGGATTCGACTGAACGTGTTGAAGTAAAGATTTTCAACCGGACCTATGTGCTGCGTTCAAAGAGCGGGGCGGACCGCATCGCGGAAGTTGCGCGAATTGTTGACGAGCGTATGCGGCAGATTTCATCTCAGATCACAACTTACGACGTTGCGAAGATAGCCGTGCTGGCGGCTCTGAATCTGGCGGATGAAATCTACGAGATTAGGAACTATTACGAAGGCGCTACGGTTGAAAAGAGCGAGGAGCAGCAACAGCCGCAGTCATGGTTCGATAATTTCTTTGACGCGGAAGTGCCCGTCAAGGACAGAAGCGAAAGGCTGAGCAGCAAAGTCTCCGCAAAGCTTCGCGGGCTTAGGCCAGGAAATCAGGAGAGCATGAATATAGAGGCAGAAGATGAGTGATGCAGACTTAGGAGAGATGCGGCCTATCTCTCCGTAAGGTCTTCGGAAGCCTTGTCAACCTCCTACTTATTCCCATCGCCTTTAGGCTTACGCTTCGGAGCCTCATATTCCGTAGGCTTCTTCTTGCCGAGACTCTGATACTGATTAGAGTTCTTAGTGTACTGCGCAGCCACCTGCGTGGTCGCGCCTAACATAGCGTTGTGATAATCCCACTCGGCTGCCACAGCATCATCTCGCGCAGCATCTGCGGCAGCCTGCGCCTGCGCTTCCAACGCCCGCTTCTCTTCCATCTTGGCGCGAGCGGCCTCTATCTTGGCTACCGTGTAGTCTGGGTTTGCAGGCGCGTAATCCGGTATCGCTTTCAGAGCATTGAAAGCATCCTTGTCGGCTTGTAGGATTGATGGTCGCATACGTTTTGTCTCGTTTTTAGCCATAAAATAATCTCCTTTAGAGTAGATGTGACAACTGCTAAACGTTAATTCACCAGCATTTACGCATTATCCGATAAGAGGGAAACCGTCCTGGATAAGCCATCGCCATTAATGATGACGGCGTAATCTCCTGTGATTATGGCGCACGCTCGTGAGCGTTCGTCGCACGCTCACGAGTGTATGACGCGCGCTCGTTAGCGTATGGCGCACGCTCACGAGTGTACGTCGCACGCTCGCCAGCGCATGACGGACGCTCACGAGCGTATGGCGTGCGCTGGCGAGCGTGCGACGGACGCTGGCGAGTGTATGACGTAATCAAAGCTCGTTATGTCAATGTCTGTGGCCGCGTTGAAGTCAACGAGCCGTATTCGATTCACTTAACCGGATGCGGGACAGCGACTCCGCCAGCACTATCAAATCCAGTCCCATCCCCGAATCTTATCGCTCCAACGTACAAGATAAGTCTCTTTGGATCGGGTTTGCTCTCTCTTTGCCTGAAACGTTCCCACTCGCTGATTTCCATGTCATAGAGCCTTAGAATGATGGTCTCTCCGGGCTTGATTGAAGGGTCA
>QHXM01000096.1 GCA_003222945.1 Acidobacteriota bacterium | reverse complement strand
TTCCATTCCCACTGACAAAACCTCCATCCGCATTGTCAGAACTGCCATTTCCAACGTCAGAACCATTATTCCCACTGTCAGAGCTTACATTTCCAGTGTCAGAATTGATTTTTCCACTGTTGGAGACAACTTCTCCACTGTCAGAGATGATTTCTCCAGTGTCAAAGTCTCCATTTCCACTGTCGGAGATGATATTTCCACTGTCGGAATTGATTTCTCCAGCGTCGGAGACGACATTTCCAATGTTGGAGACGATTTTTCCAAGCGCAGAGTTCACATTTCCGTTTCGAGAATCTTCATCCGCGTGGATTTAATACAGACTGAGACTGTTTGAACTGTAATCCCCTTCACACAATGGTGGCAGTTCAGTTTGAGACCGGGTTCACCGCTCGTACTGCAAAATAGTTCCCTTGCCGCCGACACTCCAGCCCATCTTCTTGTCTATGAAGAGCGCGTAAAGGTTCTGCTTCGTCCTGCTCTCCTGCTGAACCCAAGTGCGCCCGCCGTCGCCAGAGCGCATGATGACGCCGCCGCGCCCGACTATCCAGCCATTGTTCCCATCTGGAAACGCGACGCTCAAGAGTGTGCCGCGAGCAGTCGTTTCAACCAGAATCCAGGTCAAGCCTCCGTCAATGGTTCGCAGGATTGTCCCGCGCTCTCCCACAACCCAGCCCTCTCGTTCGTTGCGAAAGTCAACGTGATAGAGCGTGGCCTTCGTGTTAGACAACTGCTCTGCCCACGTCGCGCCGCCGTCCGAAGTGTGCAGGATAGTTCCGCCGACGCCGACTATCCAGCCGCGCTTCTCGTCAGCGAAATCTACGTGAATCAACTCCTGCCTGGTCGGAACATGCTGACGCTGCCAACTCTTTCCGCCGTCGTCCGTGTAGATGACCAGACTGTCAACCACAACGTCTTTGCTGCTGATGGAGCCTACGACCCAGCCGCGCTTTGAATCCTTCGTCGCAACAGCCTGCTGCGCCCACGTAGCGCCGCCGTCCGAAGTGTAGCTCACAAACCCGTCATCGCCTGCGACCCATCCGTGCTTCTGGTCCACGAAATAGACTGCGTTCAAATCTTTTCCGGTCGCGGTGCTCTGAACGGTTTTCCAACCCTCTTGAGCGAAAGCAACGCTCGCCAGAGTCATAAATAGAAGAAGAGCGCCTGCTCTCTTCAAGGGGATTTTCGACTGAATGTTCATCTTAATTTTAGGTGTTCGGCCTTCTCTGCAACCCTTGTACACGAACAAGCCCGTGCATGACAAGACAAAGCCACGCGCTTTCGACAAAAACTGAAAGCGCGTGGCTATGGGGAGAAGGTCAGCGAATGCAACCCGTTTAAGCTTCGCTCACTTGGTCTGAGCGTTGACGCGATAGACGCGACCTTCATATAAGACGACTACGCGCTCGCCCAGCGAGAAGTATTCCGCAAGGCGCGGCTCACGCTGCAAGAGCGCGAAGTATTCGTCGCTGCCAAAGTTGAGCGTCGTTTCGGGTTTGCGGGCATCTGCCTTAAACTCCGAGTCGGTCCAAACGCCGTCGCGTAGGTAGAAGGTCTTGTTGCCAACGCTTCGCATGACCGCTGACGGAATATCATCCTTGTCAGATGCAATAGTCACACTTTCCTGCTGTGCCCGCGCACGCTTGCTCTCTGCGACTGCGGCCTCGCCCGTCGTGGACTTGGCTACGCTCGGCGTGGTGCTGTAAAGACCCTGAACAGTACGTTGAGTTGGAGCGTTTCTCATTTGGTCCATCGATACATTGCCTCCAGAGAAGCCAGGGCTATCACGCCGCCCGTCAACCGTTACAGGCTGTGCGTTATTCTCAAGCGCAAGATATGAAGTGTAAGGCGTGACAATGCCGTAGCGAGTTCCAAGATCAACTATCTCGTCGCGCAACTCCTTCTGCTCGCCGTTCGTGCGAATCTGCTCCATCAGCCAGCCTACGCGCCTTGTAGCCCAAAGTCTGGGCAGAAAATCATTATTCTCTTCTCTTACGGGGAAGCTCAGATTCTCAAACGAGTATGTGCGAGGTGTCCTGCCCGCCTTGCCTGTAAGCGCAACCTTGATGCGTTGCAGGTCTTCATCATTACGATAGCGACCGATCAACGTAATCTGCGTGCCTTTGAAAAGGTCCGGCAGGTTGCGCGGATAGACAAGGTCTGTCTGAACGCCGCCCATGTTTAGAGCAAGGTCTGTCAGGACAGGATAATTAATCTTAGCGAAGAAGTTTGAGACCTTGATTTCAAGATTCTCTTTCGGCTCGACGTAATCCGCTACGCCTCCGTTTTCAGCCGCAAGCTTATCCAAGAGCGCCGTGTTCACGTCATAGCCTACACCGAAAGTAAAGAGCCGCAAGCCTTGCACGCGCGATGAGCGAGCGTTGTCAACGATGCGCTCGATGTTAGTTTCGCCGACCGTTGGAAGGCCGTCCGTCAGGAAGACCAGCATCTTCGGGCGGTCGCTTCCATCAAACTGCTTGAGCGCAGCATGAAGCGCGTCGTTGATGTTCGTTCCGCCCGTTGCCTTAAGTTTATTGACAAACTGTTCGCCGCGCGCACGACCCTTATCGTCCGCAGCGATCATCCCGCTCTCCATCAAATGCTCTTCACCGGCGAACGAGATGACGTTGAAGCGGTCCTCCGTGTGCAGACTCTTGATGCCGAACAGAAGCGCAGAGCGAGCCTTCTCAATCTTCCCTTCATCATTCATAGAGCCGGATGTATCTAGCACAAAGACTATATCTTTTGCGGCGTACTCATTCTCGGACCAGTCATCTTTCGGCGAGAGCATCATCAGAAAGTAGCCGTCCTTGCCAGGCTCGCGGTGCGTTAGTAGCGAGAGGCCGAAGTCTTCGCGCGAGATTGTGTAGAAGAGTTGGAAGTCCTGCGGCTCGCGGCCCGCTTTAGACTCGAACGATACGCGCGCGTTGCGCGAGCCGTGATTCGTCAGGTCAACATCGTGGCTTGGGCTGTAGATGTTGCGAATCGGTTCTTTGGCTTCTATGTCAACGCGACCCGTCACTTCGCCTATCTGCGCAAGGTTGTGTCCTATTCCAAGCGGATAGCGATAAGAGACTGTGCCCGATTCGGCTTTCAGGACCTGCGTGTAAGTCAGTTCCAACTTCTTATCCGAGTGCGGAGGAATTGGAAAGATGCTCGCTTGGAATAGGTCACGGCCTGCGTATTCGAGTAAGCCCGGATCGCGCTGACGGCGTACAATCTCGTCGTAAATTTTGCGAGCCTCTTCGCGCGAGCGCACCTCGCCCACTAGCTTGTGGTCTCCGTCCCAGATTGCGAACTCAACGATTGAGGCTGACTCAGGGATTGGAAAGATGTAAGTGCCTTCGAGCGTGGCGTCCGTGTCGTTGCGAAAAACTTGCTCGACGTGCGTGGTTGCGACCTGTCCCGTTATCTTCGTGTCAATGTTTATGGATTTGACGGGCAGGGCGCGAGGAAGCGCGACGGTTCTAGGCGGCACGGGGCAGCGGCGACATGGTCCGGGCACAATCACGCCTTGCGCAAGGCTCATCGCTGTTGCTGCCACGAGCAATAAAATGAATGTCAGACCGATTAAGGCTTTTCTGTTACGCATAACTCTTCGCTCCTTTGAAGGCTACAAGGATTTACGCAAGCTTGCCTTGCGCTTTTGTTTGAAGAACGCCCGTAAATCTCTTTTCTTGCACCCTACGGTTCTTGAAATTCTTAGATTAGTGCAATTCACGCAGACGCTTATCGTGCAAGGTAACGACCAGAACGAAGATAGCTATGATGATGCCGCCTGCTGCGAGAGTTGGCGGTGCGCCGAATCTTGTGGCCGCAGCCCCAGCTATGAAATTGCCTATCGGCATAGTGCCAATGAAAGAGAGTATGAACATGCTCATCACGCGCCCGCGCATCTCGTCCGTCACAAGTTTCTGCAAAAGAGTGTTGATGACAGCGACGCAACTGACAATCGCAAAGCCCATCCCGAAGATGAAGGCGAGCGAGAGCAGAAGCCGAGTCGAATAGGCGAACCCGATTAGACAGAGCGAGAAAAAGAACGCGCCCATCAAAACGGACCAGCCCTTTCGCTTGAAATCGCCAAGATATGCCAGCAATAGCGCGCCGAAAAGTGCGCCCGCGCCGGACGCGCCCATCAAGATAGAGTTTCCAGTATTCGGGTCCATGTGCAATATGTCGCGCGCGTAAACGGGAATCATAGACATGTAGGGTGCGCCGAAGAGACTCGTTATGCCCGAAATCATAATCAGCATGAAGACACGCGGGCGATGGCGAACGTATCTTAAGCCCTCCTTCAAGTCCTGCCAGATAGCTCGCCTGTCTTTGACCGAATGCGACGGCGCTGCAACTTTCTCTTCACCGAATCGAACCATCTTTAGAGAGACAATGACGGCGACGAATGAGAACGCATTGGCGAAGAAGCATCCGGCAAGTCCGAAAGTTTTGAGCGCAACGCCAGCGAGCGCCGGACCTATAACGCGCGAGAACTGAAACTGCGTTGAGTTGAGCGCAATTGCGTTCGCCAAATCCTCACGATTCACAAGGTCGAGCGTGAACGCCTGATACGAAGGACCAGCGATGGCAAAGCAGCAGCCAGTCAGGAACGAGAGCAGTAGAATCATCCAAATCTGCACCACGCCGGTCCAAATTAAAATCGCAAGCGTGAATGCCGAAAGCCCTGCGCCGATTTGTGTGAAGAGCAGAAGACGTCTGCGGTCAACAAGGTCCGCGAAGACGCCCGCAAGAAGCGTTAGCACTAATCCCGGCGCGGTAGCCATGAATGCGTCCAGGCCAAGCCAGAACGGTGAGTTTGTCAATTGATAAACTAGTAAGCCCTGCGCTACGGCCTGCATCCATGTGCCAACGTTCGACAGAAACGCGCCCGTCCAGAACAGTCTGAAGTTGCGATGCGAGAGAGCGCGAAACATCCCGCCCGCGCGTCTGACCTTTGGCTCAGTTGTTTCCAGTTGTGCAGCCATCTTTCTCAATGCGGATTTCGGAATGCGGATTGCGGATTTAAGAAGAAGCTCTTGCTTTTCCAATCCGCAATCCGCATTCCGAAATCCGAAATCTTTTTATGTTCGTCTCCAATCAGATAGCGGCCTGCCCGACCCGCCGCGTCTTTCGGCGACAATCTCAGCGAGGATACTGAGCGCTACCTCCTGCGGCGAGACCGCGCCGATGTCCAACCCGACGGGCGCACGGACTTCTCTCAAACGCTCTTCGTCAAAGCCCGCGTCGTGTAATCTTTCGAGCACAATGTTGGTCCGTCGCTTGCTCCCGATTAAACCGACATAATCAGGACGCGCAGCCATGACAGCACGCATACACTCTTCGTCTTCGTTGTGGCCGCGCGTGACGACTGCGACTGAAACTCCACGCCCCGCTCCAATCTTCTCGCGCAGAGCGTCCGCCCAGTTGCTGGCGGCTATGAGTTCAATCTCTTCATCTGGAAATCGCTCGCGCGCGACGAAATCCGCGCGGTCATCAATCAATGTCGTGCGATAGCCTATGAATCGCGCTAAGCGTGCAAGCGATGCGCCGACGTGCCCGGCACCGCAGATGATAAGGCGCGGCTCAGGCTCTATGCGCTCAAACAGTATGCGGGCATCAGTCTCAAGCGAACCGAGCGCGCGCTCCTGTTGTCCGATTATCTCTTCTAACTTAAATGTCCGCGCTCCGGCGCGAGATTGAAGGAAGGTTTTAGTAAACGTTGCGACCGCATCGTCCAACACGGAATCGCTGAGACTTCCAGTGCGCTCGTCCCTCTCATCAACCAGAAGTTTAGCGCCGACATTACTTTCTGCTTCAACGAGCGTGGCGAGCGCCGCGATTGAATTATTTTCCAGAACTCGCGCGACTGCTCTTAAGATTGCTTGCGGCGATGACAGTTTGGAGGAGTCGTGCATTCGCTCTGGCAGTAGGAATTAGAGATTGATTCATGTAGTCATTGAATCAATGAAACAATGATTAAATGATTCAGTCCTCACGGTCACTTTCGGTCGGAGAACTTGGAACGTCTGAGCGAGTCTGTCACGCGCCGCACGAGCCACATTGGACCTACGAGCAGGTACGCAGGGTTCTTGAAGAACGCTGGCTGATTGCCTTCAATCGCGTGTCCAAGAAATTGAAAGAACCAGCCGACGACAAAGAGCGCGAGCGCCCACCTCCAGTTGAAAAAGAAGAGCGGCAAAGAGATGACGATCAGCGGAATGCCTATGCTGTGCGAGAGCCTGTTCAAAGGATGCCGGTGCTTCTCTTTGTAATTCTCCACAAAAGATGTTGGCATATTAACCTCCAAGAGCAAGGATGAGGGCGGCAGCGATGAAGGAAAAACAGAAATTGCTTTCGTTCTTTCTTTTCTTCATCGCTGCCGCCCTCATCCCTCCTCCCTGCTTTTCCACACATCAATAAAAATCTCCATCGTGCCGCCGCAGACCATCCCCTCTTCGCTTGCTTCGTCTGCTGTCAATTGAAAGTGATGAAGAGCGGAAGTGCCGTTGCGCAAAGCAGCGCGCGCTTCGGCCCAGACTTCAGCCTCTATGCAGCCGCCGCCGACAGTTCCAGCCACCTCACCGTTTTCAAAGAAGAGCATTTTAGCGCCCCTGCGCTGCGGAGTAGAGCCGCGCGTGTGCGCGACTGTGGCTACGGCGACGCGCTCGCCGCGCTCTTGCGCCTGCGCGATTAAACGATAGAGTTCGGCCTGTGCGATTGTGCCCATAAGACTGAAAGCTGCGCGTTTACGACTTTTGTAGTTTACCACCGAAACGGACAGCGTGAGAAAGATTAGAGGGGCTGCGGAGGATTTGTGCTTGTCGGAGGGTTGTTAGTCGTGGGCGTAGTAGGCTCTGTCGCAGTAGTTCCTTCCGTATTGTTCGTATTCCCGTTCGTGCCCGCGTTCGTCTGAGTATCACCTGTTGCTTCGTCCACACGCTTGCGCAATCTTTCGACTTCCGCGTCGGCACTTGCGATTGCGGATTCAAGGCGCTGTCGGCTCGTCACCATTAGATCAATCTGCGACTGCGTTCTTTTCTTTTCGTTTTCGAGCGCACGTTTGCGCGCATCGCGCGCGTCTTCAGGATGCGTTGAGCCGTAAGCTGCAACGCTACGCTCTATATTCTCAGGCTTTAGATCGAAGTCCACCTGCTCCATGTGCGCTTCGAGGTCCGCCTCTTTCGATTGAACGTCGCGCAGTTGAGCGCGCAAGCCTTCGGCTCTCTGCTCCGCGCGAGACAGTCGTTCTAAATCAACAAGCGTGCGCTGCTGCTGTTCCATCTGACCCAACTTGTCCGAAAGCTTCGTTACCTGACTGGAGAGATCGTTGACGGTGCGTCGCATGGAATCTTCATTGCTCTCAGGCTCTACGGCGGCTGTCGGGGCGCGACGCCGGTTTGCCCGGCGAGAGTTGTTCTGCGATTGGTCGTTAACATCAGAGCTATTGTTCTGATCGTTCGCCTGCTGGTCCGCAGTGCTTATGACCTGCGGCTCGGTTGACGTTGGGGTCGCAGGCTGAACGGGCGTAACGGTCACAGGGTTGGTGATGCGGCGCGAACGCTTGTTGCGCTTTCTCTGCGCGCTCGCCTGATCGAAGCAGAGCGAGACGGACAGGACGAGGACAATCGCAAAAATTATTTGGTGAGCAAATTGACGACGCATCACAGAACCTCCCCTTTGCGCTTACACCTTAAAGCCTACCACTAATGATGCCGGGACGCACCCGGCGAGATGCTCGAATCTACTTACACGTTATGCACAGTAACAAGTTCCGCAGAAAAGCAGAATTCAGAGTGGGAAAGGGCCGCAGAGCCGCATTTACAGATTTTATTTTATTCTGGCTTCTGGATTCTGACTTCTGCTTTTCCTTCATCCTGCCTGAATCTTAAAACTAATATCCATCGCGCGGGCAGAATGCGTGAGCGCGCCTATGCTTATGAGATCAACGCCCGCTTCCGCGTAGGCGCGAACGTTCTCAAGCGTGATGCTGCCGGAAGATTCGAGTTTGATCTGGGGCGAAAGCTCACGCGCGATATTGACCTTACGCGCAGTCTCTTCAGGGCTTAAGTTGTCCAAGAGCAGAATGTCCGCGCCGCTTCCGATGGCTTCGCGCAAATCTTTTTCTGTGGAGACTTCGACCTCTATCTTGTGCAGATGCCCCACAGCTTCACGCGCACGCTCGACTGCTGCGGCAACGCCTCCTGCGAGCGCAATGTGGTTATCTTTGATTAGCACGCCGTCGTCAAGGCCGAAGCGATGGTTGCGTGCGCCGCCCGAAACTACAGCGTACTTTTCGAGCATACGAAGTCCGGGCGTGGTCTTTCGCGTATCAACTATCTGCGCATTCGTTCCTTCGATTGCACGCACATACTTTCGCGTCAAGGTTGCAATTCCAGAGAGTCGTTGAAGCAGATTCAGAGCGACACGCTCGCCCGCAAGAAGCACGTCCGCAAAGCCGCTTGTTCGCGCTATCACTTTTCCAGCTTCAATCTCTTCGCCGTCCGAAGCGAAGGCTTCCAACTGCTGCTGTGAATCCAGAGTTGAGAAGACAGCTTCAGCCGCTTCTAACCCTGCGACGACCATAGGCTCTTTTGCAAGGAATCGCCCGCGTGAGCGTGCGTTGCGCGCGACACATGCCTGCGTTGTGATGTCGCCGCGCCCAAGGTCTTCTGCGAGGAACGCGCCCACTTGCGCGAATAGCGCGCCTTCGTCCAGCCAGTTCATCTTAAAGCCTCCGACATCTGCTGAAGCGCCGCGTCGCGCCGCGTAATGTCTGCAAGCCGCTCCCTAGTCTCGTTCACCTTTTCGGCGGGCGCGCGTTCTGCAAACTGCGGATTTGCAAGCTGCGCTTCTAGCTTCGCTGCCTCGCGTCGCAACTTCTCGCGCTCGCGCGCCAGGCGTTCGCGTTCCTGCTCGAAATCAATTAAGCCTTCGAGCGGCACGGCCACCTCTGCGCCACCCGTAAGAACTGCGCGTGCAGAAGCACGGGGCGCGTCCAGCTTTTCGTTTATGACAATCTCAGACGCGCGAGCAAGGCGCGCAATCTGGTCACGGTTAGCATTGAAGACATCGCGCAACTGCTCATCACTCGCACCTAAGAGAACGCGAACGCGGTCGCTCGGCTTAACATTCAACTCCGAACGAATGTTCCTTACGCGCGATATTAGATCGATAACAACAGACATCGCTCTTTCAGCACGCTCATCTATCAAACTCTCATCCGGCTGCGGATAGGCAGTGAGCATAATGCTCGGCTGCGCATCTATGTAAGCTGGATGCAATAGTCTCGCATCAATGCCCGGAAGACGTTGCCACAACTCTTCCGTGATGTAAGGCATGAAAGGATGAAGAAGTCTGAGCGCCTGCTCCAGAACCGTCACGAGTCGGCTTCGCGCACGATCACGTTCAGGCGAAGGCTGCTCTGCGGTCACGTCCGCTTTCGTCAACTCAATGTACCAATCGCAGAAATCGTCCCAGAAGAAGTGATAGAGCGTCTGCACAGCTTCGTGGAATTGATATTCTGCCAGAGCCTTGTCCAGAGTGCGCGCAGTTTTATTAAGACGCGAGAGTATCCAGCGATCATGAAGAGGAAGCTGTTCATCACTCTGAAACGCATCCACGTTTACGCTTGCGCCTTCCGAGTTCATCAAACAGAAGCGCGCAGCGTTCCAGATTTTGTTTGCGAAGTTGCGGTAAGACTCAACCTGATTGTCGTTCCAGCGAGTGTCCGTGCTTCCAACGGACGCGAGCACCAGGCGCGTAGCGTCAACGCCGTACTTGTCGAACACGTCGAGCGGGTCAATGCCATTGCCTTTGGTCTTAGACATTCGCTGCCCGTGCTTGTCCAGCACAGTACCCGTGATGAACGTGTCTTGAAAAGGCGTCTCGCCCATAAATTTCAAACCCGTCATCACCATGCGCGACACCCACAGAAAGATTATGTCGCGCGCAGTGATTAGAACTGATGTCGGATAGAACACTTTCAAGTCTTCAGTCTCATCAGGCCAGCCGAGCGTTGAGAAAGGCCAGAGCGCAGAAGAGAACCATGTGTCCAAAACATCAGGGTCTTGCGTCAGTTCGTCCGTGCCAGCAGCCACACGCGCCTCTTCATCAGAGCGAGCGACGAAGACCTGACCGTCTTTTGTGTACCAGGCAGGAATCTGATGCCCCCACCATAGCTGGCGCGAGATCGTCCAGTCGCGCAGGTTTTCTAGCCAGTCCGTGTAAACCTTTCTGTAAGGGACTTCGGGCGTGAACTCCGGTTTGCCTTCTTCATTCATCAGCTTCAACGCGCGGTCGCGCAACTCATCCATGCGGCAGAACCATTGCGTAGAGATGAGAGGCTCAACAACCGCTTTGCAACGCTCACATTTTGAGATTGAGAATTCGTAATCAACAACCTTCTCAAGAAGCCCAAGCTCTTCAAACTTTTCGACGACGAGCTCGCGCGCTTTGTAGCGGTCCAGCCCAAAGAACTCTTCGCCCGCATCCCTTGTCATACGCGCGTGCTGGTCTATGACTACGACCTGCGGCAAGTCATGTCGCACGCCCATGTCGTAATCTGCGGGGTCATGCGCGGGCGTCACCTTCACAGCGCCCGTGCCGAACTCTTTATCAACATACTCGTCCGCGATAACAGGAATCTCACGATTCATCAGAGGCAGATTGATCGTCGCACCGACGAGATCGCTGTAACGCTCGTCCGCTGGATTCACAGCGACCGCAGTATCGCCCAGCATCGTCTCAGGCCGCGTTGTAGCAACAGTCACGCGACGCGTTTCTCCGTTTGCGCTCTTTATCGGATATTGCAGGTAATAGAGTTTTCCAGCCTGCGGCGTCTTCTCTACTTCCAAGTCCGAAAGCACCGTCTGATCGTTCGGACACCAGTTGACGATTCGTGCGCCTCTGTAAATCATCCCCTCTTCGTAAAGTCGCACGAAGACCTCGCGCACGGCGCGCGACAGCCCTTCGTCCATAGTGAATCGCTCGCGCGACCAGTCAACACTTGCTCCCTCGCGCCGCATCTGCTTCAAAATCTGCCCGCCCGATTCGTGCTTCCACCGCCAGACGCGCTCTATGAACTTCTCGCGCCCTAGATCGTGGCGTGTCAATCCTTCCTTCTTCAATTCGCGCGTGACGACGAGTTGAGTTGAGATGCCTGCGTGGTCCATGCCCGGCAGCCAGAGCGTGCGATAGCCGCACATACGCTTGTGGCGCGTGAGCAGGTCCATCATTGTGTGCTGAAGAGCGTGCCCCATGTGCAGAGAGCCTGTGACGTTCGGCGGCGGAATGACGATTGAATAGACGGGCGCGCTCGCATCGCGGTTAATCTCAGGGGCAAAGCAGCCCTGCTCCTCCCAGCGAGCGTAGTGAAGCTGTTCTGCCTGTTTCGGGTCGTAAGTCTTCGGAATGTCCATAGAAGAGTTTTCAGTTTTCGGTTTTCAGTTTTCAGTGAAGAGTCATTGTAAAGCAATGGTCGCCAGTTTTCATATCGAGAAGACTGGCGACCATTATTGAATTACTGAAAACCGAAAACTGACTACTGCTTTTCCTCTTCAAGTCGGCGTTTGATTAGAAGCTCTGCGAGTTGGGGGACGACTTCCCAGGCGATCTGTTCGACCGCTCGCTCGGAGAGTTGTTCTACGGCGCGGCGCGCGATTGCGTCAATCACTTCGGGCGATATTTGCTCAAGGCTGATCTGTCCGGCGCGCTGTGGCGAGCTTTCAGAAGATTGTGCTTCATCGCCTGGTTCAGAAATTGTAGAAGTGGTCGGCGCTTTCTCAACCTTATAATCAACGGGCAAACGTTCTGTGGGAGCGGTGTACGCTTCAGAAGGATAAGTCTGTTGTGGCGAGGCTTGCGTCTCTTCGACAGCAGGCGTTGGTTCGGCAAAAGTCTCCATTTCAACTTCGCTGGACGAAGCTATTGGTTGTTCTTCTACGCCAAGCACCTGCCCTTCTACGAACTCCTGCGCCTGCGGCGTGGGCGTCTCTTCAACTGTAGAGATTGCGCTTGATTCAACCGCAGGCGCAGGAGTTTCGACAGACGGTTGCGTTGTTTCGTCAAAAAGGTCCAGAAAGAAATCGTCCGCCTCGTCGGTTGCCGCCGAAGGTGATTCAAACTCGCCTAAGTCAAGCAGCGAATCTTCAGATGAAGCGACGGCGGAAGCTTGCGGTGCTGCTTGGGTTTGATTCACCGTTGCAGCGTGCGGCTGTTCGCTCGCTTGAGTTGAAGCGAAAGCTCCGACTGTAGCCCCGACTGGCTCTGGCGCTCTTTCGTCCTCGATAGCCTCCGATATGCCAGCATCTTTCAAATCCGATGCTGAGTATTGAACTGTCTGCTTGCTACGGCTCGCGCCGCTGTAATCGGAGGCGTGCGTTTCCTCTATCATTTCATCATCCATACTTAGGTCTGCGAAAGAAACTTGATGTGAATGGCTTGAGTGGTCCGCCTCGTGTACATCCGGCAGAGGCGCAGTGTCTGCTGTTGAGCGTTCAAGAAAATCGGTGTCCGGGCGATTCTCTTTTTCCACTTCGATGGGTGGCGCGAGCCTCTGCGTGGGAGCTTCGCTCGGTTGAGCGCCGCCTCCTCCGGTCAGAAGATTTCGTACCTTGCTGATGAGCGTGCGTATTGATTGAAAAGGTTTCGTCAAGTAATCATCCGCGCCCACGCGACGCGCCTCCGCTTCGTCGAAAGGCTCGAACGAGCCTACCAGAAGCATAACAGGGATGTGGCTGAAGCGGTCCATCCGCTTTATGCGCTCGCAGAGTTCGTAGCCGTTGATCTTCGGCATAAAGATGTCCGCGAGCACTATGTCGGGCGAAAACTCTTCCAGCTTTTCAAGAGCCTGCTGGCCGTCGCTGACGGTCACGACTTCCATACCTTCGTCCGTGAAGGTCAGGTCAACAACCTTTTGAATCGTGACGGAATCGTCTGCGAGCAACAGCTTGCGTCCCGTTACCAAAACCAGACTCCTTCGCGTTTGAGGTGAAGCGCCATCAGCGCAGATTTCCTTGCATCAAGCGCAGACGGCGCAAGGGCATGTGACGAGCCATTTCCGAAGCAACTCCATAAAGAGAGATGCCACAATTGAACGTAACATTCAGGGGAATTAGCGTCAAGAAAAAAGAAGGACGCGGGGAGTAAGGACGAAGGTACGGCTGCTTACTCCCCACAGATATTCTCCTCGGTCGCCGCGTCTCTATTTACTAACTACCACATCGTCCGGCGTATTCTCTTTCCCGTCCGCTCCTGCGGAGCGCAATGTGTAAGCGGAGCGCGTGCCTTCGTAGAGGTAGGGTTTGTGCCAGGGGTCAACGCGAATGATGCGTGCGAGGTAGCGAGGGTTGAGTTGATCTTCAAGAACTGCTTCGTCTTTAGCAACGACGTAGAAGCCGCGCTCGTGTCGGAAACTTTCGAGCGCGGTCGCCAGAGTCTCAAGCTCTGCGCGTGCGCGTTCTGCCTTCTGAGCGTTGAGCGCGCGCATGAGCATGTCAACACCCTCCCAGCTTCTGTCGCCGGTCCTTATCTCCGCCACGCGCCACTTGCCGTCATTATCTTTGACGAAGCGAAACGCAGTCTCTACCTGAGCGACAACTGTGGCAGATGAACCCATCACTGAGACATCACGCACGCGAACGGCGCTCGAAGGCAGCTTGATGCCAGCCATCGTCGCGATGATTTTTCGCGCCTCTTTTGGACTCAAATCATCCGATGCCTGTACATAAGCCAGAGCCAGTATCAAGCAGGCAGCCATGACAGCTAGGCTTGAAAACAGTCGTCCCGTTAGTTTGTTCATTGCCTGATCCTTTCCGGCGGTTCCGTGTTGAAGATGCGCTCTTACGACGACGCGCCTTTGGCTATCAGCATCCGCAGCATGATCTGTAGTTGCGCGGTCGTGAAAGGTTTCGGGAGAAAGACAACGGCTCCGGCTGAGAAGCTGTCGGACGAGAGCTTTGGGTTCTGCTCGGCTGTCATCATCATCACTGGGATTTTCATCAGCCGCTTTTCGGTCTTCATGTAGCGCACAAGCTCAGGCCCTTGTATGTTCGGCATCACAACGTCGAAGATTCCGGCGACAAAGTCCGAGTCCGATTGCAGAATCTTGTATGCCTCGCGCCCGTCGCGCGCTGGAACGACCCTGTAGCCTTCCTTTTCGACGATGGCAGTGACTAGACGCAGGATGGCCGGATCGTCGTCAGCAACAAGTATCCGACCTGAGGTTTGAGGATTTTTGTTTTGCTCTTTCACAACTCCCTCTTCAATTCTAAGCCTCTAAGGCTTCGGTTGGTTCATCTTCGGCGCGCGACACAAGCTCTGCCGCTAAAGTTATGGCCGCAATCATACTTGAATGCTCGGCCAATCCCTTGCCAGCGATGTCGAAGGCCGTGCCGTGATCTACGGATGTGCGTATGAACGGCAACCCCAGTGTTACGTTGACCGCCTCGCCAAACGACAGGCATTTGACGGGAATCATCGCCTGATCATGATAACACGCAACGACCGCATCAAACTCTCCGCGCGAAGCTCGAAGAAAAATTGTGTCGGCGGAGAACGGACCGTGAACGTCCATCCCGTCTCGCCCGTTGCACTCTTCTACAGCCGGAACAATTTCGGACGCCTCTTCGACGCCGAACAGTCCGCCCTCTGCGCCGTGCGGATTCAAAGCTGCGACAGCGATGCGCGGTTTTTCAATTCCCCAGCGTCTCAACTCGCGGTGCGTAAGTATGACTACGCGAACGATGCGGTCGCGCTCGACCATGCGTATGGCTTCAGCAAGTGGAACGTGCGTTGATATGAGAACGATCCGTAGGTTCGCAGCTACGAAGGCCATTGCGTACTCTTCAGTGCTCGTCAGATGAGCAAGGAACTCCGTGTGGCCGGGAAAGCTGTAGCCGCCAAGAAAGAGTGCGCGCTTATTTATAGGCGCTGTAGCAATCGCGTCAACAGAACCTGCCGCGCAGAGAGAGACGGCGGCCTCTATGTAACCGGCAGCGGCCTTGCCAGCCGTGCCGGATTCGATTCCAGGCTCAATGTAGCCGCCTATGTTATCAAGGTGGAAGATGACCGGCTCTGTAATCTCATCAGGCAGGCGTTCATCAAAGCGCACGATGTCGTAGCCGCATTGCAGGTCGAGCGTGCGAGCGGTGTGAGCAAGTAGCTGCGCGTCGCCTATTATGATGGGCACACACGCGCGTAGGACATCCTCTTCGGCGACGGCTTTGAGGACGACCTCGGGGCCTATGCCTGCGGGGTCGCCCATCGTGATGCCAACGCGAGGCAGCCCGGGTTTGCGGCGCGGCTGCGCTCTGTGGGATGAATTATGCAACGTCTCAGTCATATTCAGACGCGACGTTTGAGGAGGGCACTATTAAAGATTCAGCCGCAAGTTTTAGTTGCTCGTCTGCGATTAGGCCCGGAGCGAACGGCCCTTTTATTCAGCAGCCTCGCGCTCGTCGGCCTTGTACATGTACTTGATGTTATGTTTGAGCAGGAGCAAGTTAGGCGCTGTCTTGCGGTTGACCTTGAGCGCGCCCCTGTCGTACCACTCGATTGTGCCTTCTATCTCTTCGCCATCTTTCAAGACGATGATCATAGGCGTATGCGCGTCAATCTGCTTTTTGTAGTAGAAGATTTCCGCATTGGTTTCATTCGGGGGCGGAACTCGCTTGCGCACTTGCACGGCACTCTGCGCGGCCTGCGCCTGCTGAGCGCCTCCACCGCCACGCGGGCCTTCGCTATGTCGCGGCGCACCGCCGTTATTAACGCGCTCCCTTTGCGGAGGAAGCTCGCGCCCCTTGTTCTTAACTTCGGCTAATGTAGTTCGTATGAGTTTTCGGTTCACTGTGACTTTCTAACCTCCACCATTTTAGAGGAAATGACGTGTGGCTCGGTCGCGCGCGCACCAAAAACTGTAAGCGCCTTTGGACTAGCGCGACCAATAAATTACAACTCTCACAGGCTGCGGCCTTAAAGAGGAGAGATGCAAAAATTTACCAGAACAGAATTTCCTACCAGGAATTGCTGGACATACTACACTAAAGAAGGAAAAAGGTAAAAGGCAAAAGGTAAAGGTGGAGAAGAAAAACTTGCTCTCTTCGTCTTACCTTTTGCCTTTTACCTTTTTCCTTTTGCCTTCCTTCAGTCTGCTTTCTTGCGAATAAATGTCGGCACATCAAGATCGTCTGTGCGACCCGGATTGACTGTGGGTCGTTGCAGATCGTCGCCGGGCGTTTGAGTGTAGCGCGGCTGGGCGGAAGGCATCGCGGCACTCGCGGCTGTAGTGCCCACGTCTGACATATCTTTGTCAAAGCCTGTGGCGATGACTGTAATCTTCATCTCGTCGTGCATCGTCTCGTCAATCACCGCGCCGAAGATTATGTTGGCATCTTCGTCTGCGGCCTCGCGTATGATCGAAGATGCTTCGTTGACTTCGTAGAGCGTAAGATCAGTTCCGCCCGTGATGTTGATTAGAACACCTTTCGCGCCCTGTATGGTCGCTTCTTCAAGCAGCGGGCTTGAGATAGCCTGTTGCGTCGCTTCCATAGCTCGATGCTCGCCCGATGCGCGTCCAGCGCCCATCAATGCCAGACCCATTCCCTGCATGATCGCTTTCACGTCAGCGAAATCAAGATTGATGAGTCCGGGCACTGTAATCAAATCCGAGATGCCCTGAACAGCTTGACGAAGAACGTCGTCCGCGACCTTGAAAGAGTCCGAGAGCGAGACGTTGCGCTCAACAGTGTGTAGAAGACGCTCGTTCGGAATCGTAATCACGGTGTCAACGCACTCGCGCAGTTCTCTTAAGCCTTGGTCAGCCTGCATCATGCGCCGTCGGCCTTCAAAGTGAAAAGGTTTAGTGACGACCGCCACAGTCAGCGCGTTCAACTCCGTCGCCAAAGAAGCGATGATAGGAGCTGCGCCCGTTCCTGTGCCGCCACCCAGGCCCGTAGTGACGAAGACCATGTCCGCGCCTTCCAGGACTTCTATTATCTTCTCTGTATCTTCGAGCGCAGCGTTGCGCCCTATGTTAGGGTCTGCGCCTGCGCCCAAGCCCTTAGTGAGCTTGCCGCCGAGTTGAATCTTGATAGGCGCATGTGAGCGCTTCAAGGCTTGCAGGTCTGTATTGGCTACGAGGAACTCTATGCCCTCTATGCCAGATTCGATCATGCGGTTGACGGCGTTGCCGCCTCCGCCTCCGACGCCGATTACTTTTATTCGCGCGCCGGTGATTGGTGGGTCGTCATCTATGAAAATATTAATGCCGTTGCCCGGTTGACGGCCTTCCGTTGTCATCACTCGTATTCCTCTCTCACTAAAACGATCCCGAAACTTGGAAACAAAATGCGTGAGCTTGCCCGCAGAGCCTCTTTTTCCTGCTCCGCCGCGCATATCTGACGCTTGAGCGCGCTGCGTAACAAGGGCTAATCCGGCTGCCGCAGCCCACACGGGGCTTTGTATATCTTCAATAAGCCCGCCAAAACGATCTCTCTCCGGGTAGCCGATTCTGACAGGAGCGTCAAAAACTTGCTCCGCGATTTCAGGCATTCCACTAAGAAGCGCTCCGCCGCCCGTTAGGACTACTCCGCTGGACAACTGGCGCTCCCAGCCCGATTCCCTTATCTCATCCGCGACCTGCATCAAGACTTCTTCGGCGCGCGGTTGAAGGATGTCGCAGAGAATCTGGCGCGAGAGTTGACGCGGAGCGCGTCCCCCCACTGAAGGAACTTCGACAAGCTCGCCGCGTTCCATATCGTTCAAAGATGCGCTGGACGCGCAACCCACAGTGCGCTTGATCTTCTCTGCTTCGGGAATCGGCGTGCGAAGCCCGAAGGCAATGTCATTGGTAAAGTGCGAGCCGCCGAGCGCGAAGACAGCCGTATGTTGCACAGCGCCGCGCTGGTATATGACAAGTCCCGTAGTCTCCGCGCCTATGTCAACGAGCGCCGCGCCGAACTCCTTGTCATCATCCGTCAAAGATGCTTCGGCTGCGGCCAACTGTTCAAGCACCATGTCCGCGACGACCAGCCCCGAACGATTCACAGCATTGATGGCGTTCTGCCTTGCAGTCACAGGACTCGTCACGATGTGGACCTTTACGGCGAGTCGCGCGCCTATCATTCCAACCGGATCGTTGATTCCATCCTGGTCGTCAACGATGAACTCCTGCGGCAAGCGGTCAACGATCTCGCGCCCCGCCGGAAGTTGAATCGCGCAGGCGGAATCAATCGCGCGCCGCACATCATCAGGCGTTATCTCTCGGTCGCGTCCAGAAACGGCCACAATCGCCTGACCGTTAAATCCCATGATGTGCGAGCCTGCCAGATTGATCGTCACATCTTCGGCCTCAAGCCCGCTCATTCGTTCTGCATCTTCCACAGCACGCTTAATCGCCTCGACCGCTGCGTCAGGATTAACGATGACGCCCTTGCGAAGCCCTCGCGCCTCAGCCTCGCCAATGCCTACGATATCCAGCAACCCGCCCTCGCCCGGCTCGCCGACGATACACGTCACCTTGCTCGTGCCTATGTCCAGACCAACTGTATGTGACGCGCGCTTTGCCATAACTCTTTTGAGTTTCAAGTTTCAGGTTTCAAGTTCCAAGACCTGAGCTTTTAACTTGAAACTTGAAACTTTCATCCGACTCTTCGCGGTCGGCTTTCCGATTTCGCTTCGGGCGCAGGCTTCTCCTTTTTATTCTTATCCTTCTTGTCCTGATCTTTCTTTCGCACCTGCTCATCTTCCTTGTGCGTGACTTTCTCTTTCTCTTTGGCTTTCCTGCTCTCGGCGGGAGGCTTTGCTGTGTCACGCGCAGCGACTCGTGCGCTCTCGACTTCGGGGCCGGAGGCGTTGTTGCCAGCAGCATCGAGTTTAGGCGCGTCCGGGCTAACGCCTATCGTCACGTGATTGCCCTTCTCTACGCCTTGCGCGACGTTTATGTGCAGAATGTAAGGACCAATCGGCGTGTTGCGCTGGCGGTCCAGTTC
Source organism: Acidobacteriota bacterium (assembly GCA_003222945.1). GTDB lineage: Bacteria > Acidobacteriota > Blastocatellia > Pyrinomonadales > Pyrinomonadaceae > QHXM01. The sequence continues at coordinate 16,212 of QHXM01000096.1, read as the reverse complement.
ATCAAGAGCGAATTTCAATCGGTTGCCGAAATCCTCTTTGCCCAGTTGAATCTCTATCTGAGAATCGTCGCCAGTAAGTTGCACTCGCACATCGCGCAGGTCGTTTAAGTTGACTTCGCTTATGCGGCGGCTGATGCCACGAGTCTCCCAATCAATCGCTCGCGGCTCGCGCTCCGTTACGCGCACGCGAAGTCCGTCCGGCAACACGCGCGAGACCACAGCATCACGAACCCACGGAAGCATCTTCAAATCTCTACTAATCGCAGCGAGGTCTGCGCGCCAGACTCCCGTCTGATCCACATCTTTTTTTACAACCGCTCTGATTTCATCGGCGGAGGTGCGCGCCGCGCCGCTCACGTCCAGATTGCGCGCCTGAAAAAATGAGGCTGATGCCGCCGCGCGGTAGCCTGCGAAGAGCAGAACACCGAGGACCGCAGCAGCCGCGATTTTCGACGCGAGCGGAAGATAAGCGAGGACTTTGCGCCAACCCTTAACTTTCGCGCGCGACGAGGATGAGCCGCGGTCACGACTCGCTGGCCGCTGCACAATCTCGCCCGCGCGCCCTTTGCCAGCCGCAGCGCCACGCCCTGCTCTTGGTGTTATGATCTGCTCTCTCATTCTTCCGTAGTCTGGAGTCTGGAGTCTTCAGTCTGGAGTCCGGTGTCAGAAGCAGATTCTTTTTCAGTCTTTGACTCAAGACTCTCGACTCCAGACTCAAGACTCTCTTTTGGACTTTCAGCGCGCCACAACTCTACTTCGTACTCCAACTCAATTCCCTTCTCTCGCTTGATGCGCTCTCTAATCTCTTCGGCCAACGCAAGCGCGTCCTCCGCTTTCGCATCTTCGCCTTCTGTGACGATGAAGTTTGCGTGGACGGGCGAGACGAGCGCGCCGCCCCGCCGCTCGCCTTTCATCCCCATCTCGTCAATCATCTTGCCTGTGCCGACCTCGCTTCCCGGAGGATTCTTGAAGAAGCATCCGGCGCTTCGCGCTCCGTGCGGCTGCGTAGCCAGGCGCTTGTTCTTGGCTTCGAGCATACGCGCGCCGATCTTCTCAGGGTCGTCACGTCTAAGTAGCAATGTTGCGCCGAGCAGAAGCTCACCTTCACGAAATGATGTATGACGGTAATCCCATTTCACTTCGCTTCCGGGAATTTCGACCACGCGGCCTCCGCGCGCAACGCGCACAGTCTCAGTCACGTTTCCGATCTCATGGCCGTAAGCGCCAGCGTTCATCCAGAGCGCGCCGCCGACAGTTCCGGGAATCCCGCCTAAGCCTTCAATGCCTGCAAGCCCGCGACGGCCTGCGTCAATGCAGAGACGTGGAAGCGAGTAGCCAGCGCTCACACTCACGCGCTCGCCATCGAAATGCGCTTCGCCTTTCAACTCTTTCAAGCTCACAACAACGTAATGATGGTCCGCATCGTCCGCCAGCACATTGCTGCCAGAGCCAAGAGCGCGCCATGGGATGCCAGCCTCTTCCAGTTCATAGACAACCCGCGCGGCCTGCCCCTCAGTCGTGGGCGAGATTACCCAATCAATCGCTCCGCCGACTCTAAGAGAAGTCAACTCAGCGAAGCGTCGCCCGCGCTCTGCGCGCACGCCAAGACGCGCCGCAATCTCTTCAATCGCAGCGTCACGTTCTTCAATGCTTAACTCTTTTTTCGCTTCGTCAACTACCATGAACCCTCTTACATCATCTGTTCGTTCAAGGCTGAAATTAGTCTGGATTCTCAAAATTTATCCTGCCTTCGCTCGCGCCCCGCTCACTTAAGAAGCGCCAACACCTTATCGCCCACGCGATTGACCGTGCCCGCGCCGAGCGTGATGAGCATGTCGCCCTCGCGCAAATGTTCGCGCAAGGTCTCCGGCGCACCTTCGAGTGGTCCAATGTACTGCGCGTTTTTGTGGCCGTAACGTTTTATCGCTTCAGTCAAAACTTCAGCAGTGATGCCCGGTATAGGGTCTTCACTCGCAGCATAAATGTCTGTGACAAAGAGCATGTCCGCGTTATTGAATGAGCGCGCGAACTCTTCCATCAAATCCTGTGTGCGCGTGTAGCGGTGCGGCTGAAAAAGGACCACGATGCGACGGCCAGCCGAGCCGATCTTCGCAGCCGCGAGCGTAGCTTTTATCTCCGTAGGGTGATGCCCGTAATCGTCAACCACGAGCACGCCAGCCTCTTCGCCTTTGAACTGAAAGCGCCGGTCTGCGTTTGTAAAATGGCTCAGAGCGTCGCTTATCTTTTCAAAAGGAATCTTCAACTCAAAGCCAACGGCAATCGCGGCGAGCGCGTTATAAACATTGTGAAGTCCGGGCGCGCGAAGGTGAACATCTCCAACCACCTCGCTCCCACGCCAGACCGTGAAACTCGAACCATAGCCTTCGTCGAAACGAATGCCGTGCGCGGAAACGTCCGCCTGCGCGCTCAAGCCGTAAGTTATTCGCCGTCGCTTAACATCAGGAATCACAGCCTGCACATGCGGGTCGTCAAGACAAAGAACAGCCGCGCCGTAGAACGGAACTTTGTTGACGAACCTTGAGAAGCATTCGCGCACGTCATCCATCCCGTCGTAATACTCCATGTGCTCGCGGTCAATGTTCGTCACAATCGCAATCGTAGGCGTCAGCATTAGGAATGAACGGTCGCTCTCGTCAGCTTCGACGACCATCAGATCGCTCTGACCTATTCGAGCGTTCGAGCCGAAAGATTTGACAACGCCGCCGACAACAACCGTCGGGTCTAGGTCTGCGTAGCCTAGAACGGTTGCGACCATAGAGGTCGTTGTCGTCTTCCCATGCGAGCCTGCGACAGCAACCGAGTGCGGCTTGAGTCTCATCAACTCCGCCAACATCTCTGCGCGCGGTATTACAGGAATCGAACGCTTTCTGGCTTCAACAATCTCAGGATTGTCTTCGCGCACGGCTGTTGAGCGGACCACAACATCTGCATCGCCTACGTTCTCAGCCCTGTGACCTTCCGTAAACTTCACGCCCATAGATTCAAGTCGCTTCGTCACTTCAGAACTCTTCAGGTCCGAACCCGAAACATTAAAGCCGGAGTTAACCAGCACCTCCGCAATGCCGGACATGCCAATGCCGCCGATGCCCACGAAATGAATTTGTTGAATACGACGAAACATTCTCGAAAAGCAGAATTCAGAATTCAGGAGTCAGAATTCAGAATGAATACTTTTTATCCCTCACTTTTGTTTTTCTACTATCAACTCCTCAATAAGATTTACTGCTGCGGCTGCTGCGTCGCCGCGCGCGAGTTTGCGGCTTGCTTCTTCCATCTTTGTCAACTCATCCGGCGCTTCGATGAGCGCTGCGATCTCTTTAGCGAGCCGTTCGCCTGTCAAATCTTTTTGCAGGATCATTCGCGCAGCGCCCGCCGCACGAAGCGCTTCTGCGTTCTTTCGCTGGTGATCGTCAGCAGCTTGCGGAAACGGAATCATGATTGCCGCCTTGCCCGCCGCGACGAGTTCCGCCGTGGTCGTTGCTCCTGCGCGAGAGATGATTAAATCCGCGAGCGCAAACTCCTCAACCATGTTATCAATGTAACGCCTCACGTCCGCTTGCTCGCTCCATCCTGCATCCCTGTAGCCCGCGCTCACTTTTTCAAAATCCGCCGCGCCCGTCTGGTGCGTGATGCGAAGCACATCGCGTCGCTCCGCAAGTTGCGGCAACGCTGCGATCACCGCTTCGTTGATAGCACGCGCGCCCTGCGAGCCGCCGAAGATGAGCAACGAAAAGCGTGCGGCATCGCGCTCTTTCGCAGGAATGTCAAAGAACTCGCGGCGCACGGGATTGCCCGTCACAATTCCCTTGCCTCGAAAGTAAGGAAGCGCCGCTTCAAACGTCACCACAGCCTTGTCAACAAATCGCGCCAGCCTGCGGTTCGTGAAACCCGGCAGAGCGTTCGACTCCATCACGAGCGTAGGGATTCGCATCAACGCAGCCGTCATCAGAACAGGACCGGAAACGTAACCGCCCGCGCCTACGACAACATCTGGACGGAACTCGCGTATCACTCTTCGTGCCTCGAAGAAACTTTTCGGCAGAAGTAGAAGCCCGCGAATACGCGCCGCAACTCCTACGTTCTTCAGCAATCAGAACACGCATCGCCGTTATCCGCGACGCGGAGACGCGGGGACGCGGAGACGCGTAGAAAAGGAAGAACTGGCTGCGCTGTCATGCTTTTCTGTCGCCGCGTCGCCGCGTCCCCGCGTCTCCGCGTCCAGCCATTGCTCACTTGTCCCAGCGCCACTTGCCGAACGCTGCGAGATGTTCAAGAGTATCCCGACTGCAATCAATGTAGGGACGAGCGACGAGCCACCGTAGGAGATGAACGGCAGCGGAATTCCTTTCGTCGGCAGTAGCGACAACACAACGCTTATGTTAAAGAGCGCCTGCACGACTATGCCCGTCACTATCCCAATGCCGAGCAGCATCCCGAATCTATCGGGCGCACGAAGCGCAGCGCGAAGGCCGCGCCACAACAGCAACCCGAACACTGCGACGACCATCAACGCGCCGAAGAGTCCCAACTCTTCACCTATGACCGCGAAGATAAAGTCGGAATGCGCAAAGGGCAGAAAGAACATCTTCTGCTTTCCTTGAGCGAATCCAAGCCCGCTAGTCCCACCCGAACCGATTGCTATCAGAGACTGCACAACCTGAAAACCTTTGTTCTGCGGATCAGCCCAGGGGTCTGTGAACGTCACAAGCCTTTGAAGACGCCAAGGCACAAAGAGCAGCATTCCGACTCCGATTGCAAGGCCCGGCGCGGCAGCCATAGCAAGATGTAGAAGACGCGCGCCCGCCGTGTAGTACATAACAATGCAGATCACAGCGAGCATCAACCCAGTCCCGAAATCAGGCTCTTTCAGAACGAGCGCGGCCATCAACGCCGTCACGGCCATGCACGGAATAAAGGTTCGCTTCAATGACCCTTCCTCGCCCGCGCGCTTTTCAAGAAGGTAGGCCAGAAAGATTGCGAGCGCGAGCTTTGATAGCTCCGAAGGCTGAACAGAAAAGCCTGCGAATCTAATCCACCTGTGCGCGCCGTTGATTCGCGGGAATGCGAAGACGCCTAGCAGCAAGATAGTTGTCAACGCAAGCAGCCCGTAAACTACACGGCGGTCGCGCAGTCGTTGATAATCGAACTGCATCATCGAAAGCATCGCGCCGAAACCAATTGCGGTCCAGATGCCCTGCTTAATGACGTAGTAATACTGGTTGCCATTCTCGGCTTCGGCCATCACAGCCGACGCGCTATAGACCATGACGATGCCGAAGAGCGCAAGCCCCGCAGTCGCCGCGAACAACCATTTATCTGCTTGTAATTTTCTAGCCATAACTTGTCCATTGCGGATAACGGACCGGCGGAATGCGGATTGAAAAAGAAGAACGCTCCTGTCTTAAATCCGCAATCCGAAATCCGCATTCCGCAATTCGCCCACCTCTTCCTTGAACACTTGCCCGCGATGCTCGAAGCTCTTGAACATGTCGAAGCTGGCGCAGGCAGGAGCGAGTAGAACTATGTCGCTAGGCCGTGCCGCTTCGTATGAGCGGCGCACGGCGTCGTGCATGTCCTGGGCGCGTTCCACTTCAGCGTAATCTTTTAATTCCCTCTCAATCGTGTCGGCATCATCACCAATCAACACCAGCTTGCGAACGCGTGACCTTACGAGCGGCGCGAGCGGTGCGTAGGGAGCTTTCTTTCCAAGCCCGCCGAGGATTAGAACCACTTTGCCCTCTTCATCCTTGAACGCCTCAAGAGCCTTCAACGTCGCATCAACGCTCGTCGCCTTCGAGTCGTTGTAAAACTTCACGCCCTCAATCTCTTCTACGAATTCAAGACGATGCTCGACGGGTTTGAATCGCTTGACAGTCTCGCGCATCTCGTCGGGCGAAGCGCCGCAAGCAAGCCCTGCTGCGAGAGCCGCGAGCACATTCTCTACGTTATGAAGCCCTCGCAGTTGCATCTCGTCTCGCCGCATCAACACTCGCTCGCTCTCCTTTGTGCGAGAAACTATCTCGCGCCCGTTTCTTAAGAATAAGCCTTCTTCCAATTCGCGCCGCACGCTGAAGAAAACTACATGCGCTCGAAGCCCGCGCGCCCAGCTTGAGACGATCTCATCATCAGCGTTTAAGATAGCAACGTCGCCCGCCGTCTGGTTGCGAAAGATGCGATGCTTTGCCGCAGCGTAATCCATTAGACTGTCGTAGCGGTCCATGTGATTCGGCGTCACGTTCAAACAGAGCGCAACCGTCGGGTGAAATGCGGCAATCGTCTCAAGCTGAAAACTTGAAACCTCAACAACGGTCCACCCGTCATCTCTTGACGATTCGACCATAGAGATGAGCGGCGTGCCTATGTTTCCCCCGACCTGCACGGGCAAGCCCGCGTCTTTCAAAATCTCTCCGATGAGCGTCGTCGTCGTTGTCTTCCCGTTGCTCCCCGTAATCGCCACGATGCGACCGCGCATGTATCTTGAAGCAAGCTCTATCTCTCCGATAACTTCCGCTCCGGCGCGGTCAGCGTACCTTGCAGGAATCACACGGCTCGGAACGCCCGGACTCATCACGACCAACTCGACCTGATCTAAGAGCCACATAGGAACATCGCCCTGCACGAGTCCAACCCCTTCGTTCTTAAGCGCCGCAGCTTCCGCCGACCATTCCTCAATCGGCTTGCGATCATTGAGAGCAACGACAGCGCCTCGCTCCTTCAAAAACTTTGCGCACGCAACGCCGCTTCTGGCCGCGCCGATTATCAAAACTTTCTTGCCAGCTACTTCCAAACTCTTCTCACTCGTTTCTCAAAGATCAGAATCTTCACCGCAACTTCAATGTCGAAAGACTCAGGAGCGCAAACAAGATGGCAAGTATTAGAAAGCGGAAGACGACTTTCGGCTCTACGGTTCGCTGCCCGAATCGCGGCTCCCACTGAATCTCAAAGTGATGATGAAGCGGCGTCATCTTAAAGATGCGTCGCCCGATGCCTGTCTTCGGATTCTTCGTCAACTTGAAGACGGAGACCTGAATCATCACCGACAAAATTTCGAGCACGAACACGCCGCCGACCATCAATAGCATGAACTCCTGCTTTGTCAAAACGGCGATTGTCCCGATTGCGCCGCCGATTGCTAAACTTCCAACATCGCCCATGAAGACTTCCGCAGGCGGCGCGTTGTACCACAAGAATCCAAGGCTCGCTCCGGCCATCGCTCCGCAGAATACCGTCAACTCCGCCGCTTCGGGGCGATGCACGAGTCCAAGATAACCAGCGAATCGAAAGTCGCTTGTGATGTAAGTAAAGGCCGTCAGCGCTGCCATCGCAACGAAGGTTACGCTGATTGCCAAACCGTCCAACCCGTCCGTCAGGTTCACTGCGTTTGATGAGCCGACCAGCACGACGAGTATGAAGACCAGATAAAGGTACGGTCCAATGTAGCTGATGCTCGTCAGAGGATTCTGGTCCGCAGTCGCCTTGAAGAACGGGATGTTCACGTTCCACGAATACTTTGTGTTCTTTGCAATCTCAGCCGGGTACGCTTCTTCCAACAGCACGCGGTTCAAACGAATCAGATCATCACCTTTCGGATTGAGAGCGACGAAACGCTTCGCCTCATCCGATAATCTCACCTGCGAGAATCGCTGCTCGTCGTAAAGCGATGGACCGCGCAAGAGTCCGTTAAGCTCATCAACCAATCTTCTCTGGTCCGCTTCGGGCAGTGGGCTTGCTCCGTCGTAAGCTCTCAACATCTTCTGCGTTTCGGGCGAGAGCTGCGACATCAGGTATTCCGACAACGGATCGCGCGCGTCCTTCAATTTCGTTGCAAGACCGGACGCATCTCTCAACTCTCTGAACATCGGCGGCGCGCCGACTGAAACTGAAGTGAAGTAGAGTGCAGTCCAGACTCCAATCGCAATCAAGGTCTGGCCTAAAAGCTTCTGCTTGCCGGTCAACCCAAGGCTGCGCTGCAAGGCCATCTTGCGATAATCGTCCAGAAAGCCGATTGTCCCGAAGAGCAAGGTTGCGAGCATCACTATCCAGACGTAGAGGCTTGATAGCTTCGCCCAGAGCAGTGTTGAGATAATCACGGAGCCTATGACCAGCAAGCCGCCCATCGTAGGCGTCCCGCGCTTAGCCATGTGCGCCTGCGGACCTTCCTCACGAATCTGCTGCCCAATGTTCAAGCCCCTGAGCAACTGAATCACACGGCGTCCAAAGATCAGAGAGATTAGAAGCGCCGTCACAGTGGCATAAGCCGTTCGAAACGTGACGTACTGAAAGACGTTCAGAGCCTTGACGAGATAGGAGCCGCTCCCCTCGTAGCGGTTATAGAGCCAATCGTAGAAGACCCAATAAATCATCAGTAAAAGCAGAATTCAGAATCCAGAATCCAGAATTCAGAAGAAAACAAAAAGCGGTTTCAGCTTTTCATTCTGACTTCTGACTTCTGGATTCTGCTTTTCATTCTCTTTCGTCTGCTCCAAGAACAGGAAAATGGTCGCGCAAGCGTTTGACGACCTTGTCCGTTTCTACGCCGCGCGAGCCTTTGACAAGTAGAAGATCGCCCTCGCGCACTTCGTTAAAGATAGCTTCCGCCGCCTGCTCTGAAGTTTCAAAGAAGCGAGTCGCTCCCTCGCTCATGCCCGCACGGCGCGCGCCTTCGATGATCTCACGCGCGAGTCCGCGCACTCCCCATAGAACGTCAATTCCAAGTCTGGCTATCTCTAGGCCAGCTTCGCGGTGCATACGCGCTTCGTCAGTCCCAAGCTCAAGCATCTCGCCCGCTATGACGATTCGTCTTTTAGCGTGCGCCTCGCTCTCCGCAATCGCATGAACGATGCTCAGGAGCGAGCGCGGGTTAGAGTTGTATGAATCGTCAACGACTGTGAAGCCCGCGGCGAAGTCAATCACTTCGCCGCGCATCTTCGCTGGGGTGACACTTTTAAGAGCGTCTGCAATCGCCGCTGGCGACATCTCAAAACAGGTTGCGACCGCAGAAGCAGCGAGCGCGTTCATCAAGTTATGGCGACCGGGCATGTGCAACGTTGTATTGGCCTCGCCAAGCGGTGTCCGCAATTGGAAGCGACTGCGACCGAAGCGGCTAGTGTCAATGTCGGTCGCCATCACGTCCGACGCGTTCTCTATGCCGAAAGTGATTATCGGTCCGCTATGTTTCTCGCGCATAGCAATCACAAACTCGTCATCTGCGTTTAGAACAGCCGTGCCATCCGGCTTCATGCCTTCTATCAACTCCGCTTTCGCCGCCGCTATATTTTCAATCGTGCCCAGATGCTCAAGATGAACGGGCGCAACGAGAAGTTCAACGCCAACGTCTGGCGGCGTGATTTTGCAGAGCCTTTGAATCTCGTGCGTAGGCGACGACATGCCCATCTCAAGAACGGCCATATCGAAATCTTCCGGGCGGCGACCTTCGCTCACCATCTGCAAGACTGCGAGCGGAAGACCCAGCCCGTTGTTGTAGTTTCGCTCGCTCTTCAAAACCCTTCGCCCTGAAGCTTTGAGAAGATGCGCGGTCAACTCTTTCGCCGTAGTCTTTCCTGCGCTTCCTGTGATTCCGACAACGGGGCGCGCCCAAGATTGATAGACTCTGCGCGCCAGAGTTTGAAGCGCGGCAATCGCATCTTCGACGAGAAGGAGCCTATCCTTCATCGCTTGCAACCCTGCATCGTTTCGCACATGGTCAATGCGCGCGACGGCTGCTATTGCTCCCTTGCCGAACGCTTGAGGAATAAATCGGTGCGCGTCCGTGAATGTGCCGTTGAAACCGGCGCGCGCGTAGTCTTCCTGTGAGAGCGCGAAGAAGATTTCGCCCGCGCCGGTTGAGCGCGAGTCAATCGAGAATCCAACTATTTCATTGTCAAACAACTCGGCGCTCAAACCCGTAGTTTGCGCGCCCATCAAATCCGCCGCCGTCCGTATGTTCACGCCCCTCGTTGCCTCTCTGAATTGCGCAAAGATTATCTAACTATCATCTTGCGCGAGCGTGAGCGCGGCGGTCAACCTCTGGCGTTAATCGGCTAGGGTTTCTTTGAAAAAGTAGCCCCGGCCTCTTCAAAAATCTCTTCCGCATCCGCAAAATCCGTTTCCGCCGTGCCAAGCGCCAGAATCTCTGCGGTGGCTATCACAGCCTCATCCTGCGCAAGCCTCACGGTTCTCTGCACGATCCGAACCCTTCGCAATCTTCTTCGACATTCAATAACTCTATGCCTTGTCCCGTCATGCTCACACTCGCCGCCTCTGTTCTGTTGAGTCATACTTTTAAGGATGAACGACGAAGGGGAAGGACGGAAAAGCAAGTTATGAGTTATGAGTTATGAATTTTGAGTTGAAAGCCTTTAACTCATAACTCATAACTCAAAACTTTTTCGTCCGTCATCCTTGCTCATTCGCTTCTCCCGAAGTCAATGTGTACGACCTGTCCCGGCTCAACCTCTGCTCCGGCTTGCGGCCTTTGTCTGAGAGCGCGCCCTTCGCCCTGTGCTTCGAGTTGCAATCCCAATTGCGCGCAGATGCGTGCAGCGTCTCGGACGCTTCGCCCGCGAAGGTCAGGCATCAAGACGGCGCTCTTTGTCGCAGCCGTATAAACAACCTGAGTTAGCCCCGCGCCCTCGCCCACGACAACCTTCGGCAACGTAGCATCGCGCTCTGCGTTGACTCGCTCCTGCTCCGCTCTCAAGTGCGATAGATAGTCAGGACTCAAGAGCGACTGCGCTAGAAGTGCAGGCGCGGAAGAAGATTTGAAATCGGAGTCGGGCGCGACATTCAGCACTGGCAGAATCTGTTCCGCGATCTGATTGAAGACGGGCGCGGCCACGTCGCCGCCGTGATAAGAGCCGACAGGCTCGTCCAAAACAACAATGATGACGACCGCAGGATTATCAACGGGCGCAAATCCAACGAACGATCCTATGAATTTCGTCTTCGAATAGCTGTGCGTCTTCGGGTCAATCTTCTGCGCCGTGCCGGTCTTGCCCGCAGCCGTATAGCCGTTAAGCTTCGCCTTCTTAGCAGTGCCGTTCTGAGTTACATCTTCGAGCATGTGACGAATCGTGTTCGCAGTCTCAGCGCTCACGACCTTGTGCTGTTCGGGCTGTGCGCTGTAAACGACTGTTCCGTCTGCTGCGCGTATCTCGCGCACAAGATGCGGCACGATGCGAATGCCGTCGTTGGCTATCGCGCCGTAGGCGGCGGCCATTTGAAGGGGCGTGACACCGACCTCCTGCCCCATTGCGATTGAGCCGATTGAAGAGGGCTGCCACTTCTTCACGTCACGGACCAGCCCGCTCGTCTCGCCCGGTAGCTCAACCCCCGTTTTGCAGCCGAAGCCGAAGCGGGTCATGAAGTCGTACATCGAAGCATCGCCGACGCGAAGGCCGAGTTTGATTGCGGCCACGTTGCTCGACTGATCCAGAGCCTGCGTCAAGGTCAGAGTGCCGAACCGTTTGTGATCGTGTATGAGTCGGCCCGCGACCGTGATCGAACCCATCTGGCAATCAATCTTGTCTGTAGGTTTCGCAAGTCCTCTCTCAATCGCAGCCGAGTAAGCGACGACCTTGAAGGTCGAACCAGGCTCGTAGATATTTTGCAGCGCCTGATTGATGCGAGCCTGCTGATTGGCCGCTCGCGGGTCGTTCGGATCGAACGAAGGCGCATTGGCGAGCGCGAGTATTTCGCCCGTGTGCGGGTCAAGCACGACTGCCGAAGCGTTCTTGGCTTTCGTTTTTTCCAGAGCTTCGCTGAGCGCCTGTTCCGTCTTGTACTGAATGAAGCGGTCAATCGTTAGAACGACCGTTTCGCCCGGACGCGACTGCATCTCAAAGCTGCTGTAAGAATGTCCGTGAGCATCCGTCTCAACTAAAACCTTTCCCCCCTCGCCGTGTATCCGCTCGTTGAAAGCCTGCTCAATGCCAGCGAGACCATCTTCGTCAAGTCCTACAAAGCCGAGTATATGGGACGCAAGCGCGCCGTTTGGATATTGACGCTTAGGCTCTTTGATAGAGTAGATGCCTTCAATGTTAAGAGCGCGAATCTTCTCGGCCTGCTCCTCGTCCAGCTTGCGCGCAATCCACGCGAACTTACGATTCGCGCTTTGAGCCTCTTTCAAATGCGCGGCCAATGTGTTTGCATCAACGCCTGTGAGTGGAGCAAGTCTCATGGCCACCTCTTCGACATTCTTAATCTCTCCAGGCACTGCCCAGAAAGATTCCATGTCAACGCTGCGCGCAAGCTCATTGCCATGCCGGTCCAGAACGAGACCACGAATCGGACTCGTTTGAACTGTGTCCTCTTGCTGAGCATGTGCGCGTGTCAGAAGCCAGGCGTGCTGCGAAGTTTGAAGGGAGACGAGCCGCACTCCGATTGCGATCATCCAGACGATTAGGAAGCAGGCCACGACGAGCGCGCGCGTGCGTGAGCTATCAGGACGTACTTTTGATTGAGCGGCAAGGCGTGCGCGCATGGTTTGTGGCTTGCTCTTCTTTCTGAAGCTAAGGCGCGAAGGTCGGGTTGCTCTTCTCTTCGCGCGCGTCTTGAGAGTGTTAAAAAATTCCTTCTAGCGCCACGAGGGGAGAATGCGCACGGGCGCAGTCTAACTACTTTATAAATTCAACGGCCAAGCGAGGCAGATGGGCTGATGAATGCCGCAGTCGCGTGTGTCTGCGTCTTCTCCAAAGTTTTCGCAGGGTTAATCTGCGCAGGCTCTAAAGGCTTCATCCCTATCTCGCGCGCAGCCTCCTCCAGATGCTCAGGCGTAGAGGCGCGCTCGCGCTCCAGTTTCAAACGACGCTGCTCCTCCAAAAGCTGTGCCTGCTCGCGTCGCAACTCCTCAGTCTTGTAACCGTACTGAACAGCCGCGAAGTGCTGTCCTGCCGCATAAACGAAACCGCCCGCCAGGACAAGTCCGCAACCTAGCAGAAGCGCCAGACGAAAAAGAGCGTGCGTGTCGCGCTCGCGGCGCACAGCATAGTTCTTCTGGTTCGGGGGTAATCTTCTCATCAAGGGTCAGGCCTTCGGTTAATTTCGGTCTAAGTTAAGAGCACTGAAACTGAAATGGCACTTCTGATTTCAAACTCCGAGCCGACCACGCGTGTGGAGCATTTTAGAGTTTGCGGCAGGCACGCAACTTTGCGCTTCGTGCGCGCGGGTTTTCTGCTACCTCTTCATCGCCCGGCACAACCGGACGGCGCGTTAGAATTTCAACCACGCGCCGCGCGCCGCAGGAACAGACAGGCGCTCGCGGGCCGCACTCGCATTGACCGGACAGCTTGCGAAGCGTCTGCTTCACTATCCGGTCTTCGAGCGAGTGAAAGCTGATCGCAACGAAGCGTCCGTCAGGTTGTAAAAGATCGACAGCCGTTTCTACGAATTTGCCTAAACCTTCAAGCTCGTGGTTTGTGGCTATGCGCAGAGCCTGAAACGTGCGCGTCGCCGGATGAATCTTATCTATCTTTCGAGAGCCTAGGGCGCGTGCAACGAGGTCGGCCAATTCCTTCGTCGTCCTGACTGGCTCTCCTCTTTCTCGTCTCTCAACTATCCACCTCGCAATGCGACGAGAACGCCGCTCCTCGCCGTACTCGAAGATAATCCGCGCAATCTCTTCTTCCGAGAGACGCTCGAGTAACTCTGCCGCTGTCTCTTCGTCGCCGCTCGCGTCCATGCGCATATCGAGCGGCGCATCTTGCCGGAAGCTGAAGCCCCTGCGCCCCGTGTCGAACTGAAGCGACGAGACGCCGAGATCAACCAGCACGCCGTTCACTTCCCGCTCATTCGCTTCTTCGACAATGCGCGCAACGTCCCGAAAGTTCGCGTGGACTGCTAGAAACTGATGCCCGAAACGCTTTAAGCGTTCCCTAGCCAGCTTAAGCGCCTCGCGGTCTCGATCAATGCCTATCACGCGAGCCGCAGGCGACGCTTCAAGTATCGCTTCGCTATGACCGCCAAATCCGAGCGTGCCGTCAACGAAAAGCCCGCCTCTATGAGCCTTCAGCAGTTCGATTGTCTCTCGGAGCAGCACGGGGCGATGGGGCGCGCCCATGCCCCCCATAAGCGCAGCCATCACCACCGCCCCGTGATCTTGTTCAAAGAACAGACTTGCAATTTTCAAAAACTTTCCGGCACTGAAGCTCTACTTTTTCAAATGCCAAGACGTGCTATTGCGGCTTCGTCCTCTTCCGTATAAGGGTCTGACAGAAGTCGCTGTTGGAATCTCTCCAACTCCCAAACTTCTAAGTATGTCAAATAGCCAAGCACAGCCACATCCCCAAGCACCCCTGCGCTCTTGCGAAGAAGCGGATGAATCAACACGCGGCCTTGCCCGTCCATCGTAGCTTGCTGTCCATAATAGTTGGTTCTATCAAGGAACTTGCGCCTCGCCGGGTCCATTGAAGGCAGAAGCGCCAAACGCTGTTCAATTGATTCCCATTCTGGCAGCGGATAGATCCGCACGTTCTCTGCGGTCAGGCTAGTAACATAGACTTTGCTTCCGTGCTTCTCCTCTATAATGCGTCGGAACGGGGTCGGAACTTTCAACCGCCCCTTGGAATCAATCCTCGCCGTATAATTTCCTCGCAGCATAAAGTTTCGAGGAGCGCATTGCTTAAACCTTTAGGTAAAACTTTAATCATCAGATACAAGCTGCTCAGGGAAGCCCACTTCTGACCACTTTCCTCCACCTGCGGCGCATAGTACGCTCCTATGCGAGGGGCTGTCAAGAAGAAAAAATCCTGTTTGTCAAAGATTTTTAAGCACGATATGGTGTACGGAAGGCTCTATCCCTCTTTCAGATAGCTTAATTTCCCGAATGTGGCAATCCATTTTAAGCAGTTGTTGGCTTCGTTCTGCTTATTCGTAGCCAAGCACCCGCTCATAATGTATAGTGCGGAGCTACTATTCAATTATGACTTCAGACGACTGGTGGGCTGCTCTTGATTAGCTTTGGAGGACTCCTCGTTTTTGGGACGCTGGCGGCGCTTGCCAATTTAATTGGCGGACTTATGCTCGCTTCGTCTGGTGCGCAGCGTCTGAACGAGCGTTTTCTTAAATATCTGGTTGCGCTCGGTGCAGGATTTATGCTTGCGGCGATTTTTATAGAGATTGTTCCAGAGACCGTAAGCCTCTGGACTGAAGGGCAGACAGGAAAAACGGCTGCCGAAGCTGTGCTTGGTCCTATGACTTTGCTGCTTGCGGGCTACCTTCTGATTCAACTGTTCGAGCACACGATTGCGCCCCATTTTCATTTTGGCGCTGAAACTCACCCTGAGTCTGTCATACGCCCTTCGGCTGCGTACACGGCCATAGGCGGGCTTTTGATTCACACTTTATTCGACGGCGTATCTATAGCCACGGCGTTTCTCGTCAACAACAAAGTCGGTCTGCTGGTCTTCATCGCAATCCTTCTCCACAAAGTCCCTGAAGGATTCACTGTCGCTTCGATCATGCTGGCATCTGGACGCTCGGCGCAAAAGGCGCGCATAGCTTCACTCGCAATCGGCGCGGCAACGATTGCCGGAGTGGTTGGCGTTGCTCTGCTCAGAAACAGAATCAGTTCGGCGGTCGCTTACGCACTGCCCTTCTCTGCCGGAGTTACTCTTTATGTTGCTGCAAGCGATTTGATACCAGAGGTGAATCATAAAGAGGAGAAGAACCCTTTGGTCTCCGTCGTCGTATTTGGTGGTGTGGCTCTCTTCTACCTTCTGCATCGTGTGATTGAAGGATGAGCGCACGTGGCATGGCTGGTATGATGCACTTATTGAGACGCGAGAATCTTAAAGCAGCTTTACCCGTAATTCTCTTTCTGACTTGCGCTATTTCGCTGAGCGTAATCGGCGCGCAAGGCCAGACTGCACAGTCGCCTCTTCCTACGCCGACTGGATATGTTAATGACTACGCTAACGTAATTGATGCTGAAACAAAGAATCGTTTGGAGACTGTTCTCGATAATCTGAAGAAGCGCGTGGATATTGAGTTCGCAGTCGTGACCGTGAAGACCACTGGCAATACGGATATTTTCCCTTACTCGCTGGCAGTGGCTCGCGGCTGGGGCATAGGCGACCCGAATAGCGAAAGTAACGGCATTCTATTTCTGGTGGCGATTGATGATCGCAAATACATCACGCAGGTGAGCCGCCATCTGGAAGGCGACCTGCCCGACAGCTTAACAGGGCAGATACA
>QHXM01000183.1 GCA_003222945.1 Acidobacteriota bacterium | reverse complement strand
GCGCGGCCATGATTACACGCGGGGGAATTTTGAGTTCGCGGTTTCCAACTAATGGAGCGAGGCGGGACGCTACGAAGTTGCCCGCGACCACGATGCCGAGCGCGGCTGCGATTAGCACGCAGGGGAGAACAGTTGTGAAGTAGCGCGCGAACTTTCCGCCTGCGAAGACGAAGGTGATTGCCCAGTAGAGCATCCAGAAGAGTATGAAGTATCGCCCGTCGCCCATCCGACGCCTAAAGAGTTGCGGCAGACCTATGATGAATGCCGCGAGCGTCAGGAGCGGGAGCTTCACACCTATGTAAACGAAATAGAAATACCAGGGCACACCGCCGAGCCAATCCGTGAAGCGATGGTTGTAGAGCTTGCCCATGAACTCGTAGCTGTCGTGCCCAATCATCTGGTAGCTTGCGAAAGCGCCCATCTTGTGCCAGGTGTCCGGGAGCAAGATGGCCGGATTGCAGAGGATGAAGACGAAGCCCGCGATAGCAAGTATGATCGGATAACGCGGCCAACCTATCTGCCAGCGTCTGTGCGGAAGAAGTTGGAATGCGTAGTTGTAGCTAACAGAGATGGCTATGAAGAAGGGCATGTACTTAGAGGCCGTCATAGCTCCGAACGAAGCGCCCGTAGCCCAGTAGTAAGGCTCAGGATTTCGGTCCGAGCCGCTCTCCGTTATCGTCTGTGTTCGCAGCCAGAAGACATTTGCGAGCAGGAAGAAGAAGAGAAAGAACGTGTCCTCTTTGGCAATGCGGTTAAGCGCAATCGCTGAAGGGTCCAGCGCCCACAGCAGCGCAGCAATCAGCGCGACTTCAGCGCCGAAGAGTTCAGCCACGACCAGATAAATCAAGACGGAAGTGAACGCGCCGAAGAGCGCTGAAGGCAGGCGCAGCGCAGCCTCTACGGATATTCGCAAAGATTCAGGATTCGCAGAAGCTATTGACGAAGAGTTCCATTTCTCCGCCATGACGATGCTGACAGTTTGCAGACCCTTCATCAACATCGGATGCTCGCCGTTGGCAGATGTAAGCCCATGCGCGCGGTAATCCTCAACCGCTTGCAGTTTATTCAATTCGTCCTCGCTCAACCCTTCAGAGCCTAGTCCGACGACCCGGAAAGCGAAGCCTACTATGACCGCAAGGGCGAGCGCCGCGATCAACCACTTGCGGTTGAAGGCGCGCGGGTGCAAGTGGCTGAGCAGATCAGGCCGCAGCGCGGCGGTTGTGATTGGTGCAGGTGATTTAGACAAGATTCTAAACTTTCCAGACGCGATTATGCTTATAAGAACGTATGTTTATGCTCAATAACTCTATTAACAGACGGCAGTAATAGCCTTGCCGCGCTCGACAAATTTTCTCATCATCTACTGTGAACACTTGCAATTCTTCGCGGATTAGAAGAATATTCCCGTTCACTCGTAACCTCTGGCGCATGGCACGTTGACATTAAGCGCCAGACGGGTTAAGGGTTAACTCCAAGCGGATCAAGTCGCCGGGAGCATAAGGTCTCACCGCGAACTTTTTGAGGCGCAAAGACGCGCGTTCAGTGATTCAAAGAAAACTTACTTCAATCAATCTGAGGAAGAAACTATGTCAGAGCAGCGACAGACGACCACTAATACTGCCACATCATCGGCCCCGGCATTTCGTATAGACCCAAAGCTACACCAGATTCTTTACACACCGTCGGGAGCGCCGAATGCGATTCTGGAGCCACTGCCGGAGCCGGAAGTTTTGCCGGAGCCGCCGTACCCAATTCATCCAGACCCGCAGCCGATGAGCAAGAAAGAGTACCAGAAACTCAACGCCATCCGCACGTGGAAAACCTGGG
Source organism: Acidobacteriota bacterium (assembly GCA_003222945.1). Lineage (GTDB taxonomy): Bacteria > Acidobacteriota > Blastocatellia > Pyrinomonadales > Pyrinomonadaceae > QHXM01. Next base: position 3,700 of record QHXM01000183.1, on the reverse strand, counting down.
GTTCGCCCTACTTCAAATCACTCGTGCACAAGGGCGAGTTGCGACCCATAATCCCTTATCTCTTTACAGAGTGGAAGTGTAATCTGGATTGCCACTACTGCTGGTCCTACAACAACCGCGTCAAGGGCATGACCGAAGACACAGCCAAGCGCTCTATTGACTGGCTGCATTCAATCGGCTCGCGCGTTCTGGCACTCATGGGCGGCGAACCGCTTCTACGCCCCAAGCTCATACACAAGGTTGTCTATTACAGTGCCAAGAAGGACATCTTCGTTTATCTTCCGACCAACGGGCGCTTGATGAAGCCCGACGTGATTGACCGTCTTGGCGACGCAGGCATCGCAACCGTCAACCTAGCGGTTGATTCCGTCAAGGAGCGCAAGGAACTTCCCAAAGCGCTCGACCCGATTCGTCAATACTTCGATTATCTGGTCAAGCGTCAACACCACTACGGCTACACAGTGATGTTCAATATAAACATCTGCCGCACGAACCTTGATGACGTGAAGGAGTTGACGGAGATTGCTCACGACGCAGGCATTGCGACCGACTATCACATCAACGAGTCGCCGATGACAGAGCAGACGCACTTCAAGCATCTGAACGAGAACAGCACATATCTCACGCCTGAAGACTGGCCGAAGGTTGACGACCTTCTTGATTACCTGGATGCGAAGCGCCACAACGAAGGCTACAAGATGGTCAACCAGTCGAAGCACATGCAGGACATGAAGGACCTGATGCGCGGCGCAGTTCCACCCTGGAAGTGTCGCGCAGGCCAGAGTTCTTTAATCATTCGCACGGACGGCACGCTCGCCCCCTGCTTCCCCATGTACTCTGCCACACACGATTGGGGAACGGTTGGAAATCACAAGTTCGACGTGAAGCAACTGGACGAGATGAAGAAGGAGTGCTCGCAGCATTGCCTCTCGACCTGCAACTACATCCTGGCCTACTGCTACGACACCAAGCGCGTGTTGAAGTGGATCATGCGTCAGGCAAAGAACGGCTTCCGAGGCTCGATTGATACGATTCAATAAGGTTTAGACTTCGCGGCAAGCGAAGACGCCAATCTCTGATTAACGAAAATAGAGGGCAGCTTACGGGCTGTCCTCTATTTTTCTGAGAGGATGCCGGATGAAGATTGATTTCTACTGGCAGTACAGGACCGTATTTGTGGAAGACGCTTGAATCAACTCTTTAGTTGACGACAAACTGCTTGTAGTGCTCATAGCGTTCAAGTATAAACTTGACGTAGTTGACGGGTTCTAGTCCTCTACAGAAACCGAATTTTACGACCGGAGCGGTGGAGTATTGCTGTGTTGACTTTTGCAGCAGCCAGTAGGAGACATCTTCCCATACCTCTGGATTTCCTTCGTACTTCTCTGCCAGCCGTTGCGCATCTTCGACATGTCCTGCACCACAGTTGTAGGAAGCCAGAATGAATTTCAGCCGTTCGCCTTCGTTCGAGACGCGCTTACTCCAATGGTCCGTCAGCCATTGCAGGAATCGGACCGCTCCACGCACATTGTCCTCCGGGTCACGCGGGTTTTTGACTCCGTACTCCTGCGCAGTGCGTGGCATCAGTTGAAGCAGACCCATTGCCCCGGCCCAGGAGTGCGCTTCGGGTTTGAAGCGCGATTCCTGAAAGACCTGAGAGGCCAGCAAGCGCCAGTCCCAGTTAAGGTCAGCCGCATACTGTTTTATCAGATCGTCGTATTCAGAGAGTTTGCCCGTCTTGGAAGTTAAATACTTGCTCTCAACGCGCTCTTTGTAACTCTTTCTATCTTTGAAATATTTCTGATAAAGCTTATCGAATAGTGACCCGTTCTGTTTCTCTTCGATAAAACTGTTGAGCGCGTTCATTAGCTCAGGCGAGTTTTTCCTGACAGCCCACGCGACGCTGTGCGACCGCCCGAGGATAGGGCGAACCTTCAGGTTTGTGAACTCCGTCTCTTTCAACTCGGCGAGGTTGCCTTGCATGACTGTGAAATCAACTTCTCCCTTAGCAACCTTCTCTGCCAGCGCCTCGTCCTGTACGTCACCACTCATCTCTACGACATGAATATCACCGGAGATGCTGTCGGAGAGTTCTACGAGCGTCTGTTGATAGGGAGATTGTTCAGGTAGATTGACTGTCTTGTTGGCGAGTTGGGACGGCTTTGTGATGAGCCGCGCTTGTATATCAACTTCCGGCAAATCTTCGTTAGGGCCTGGCTGAAGAGCCTTTTTCGTCACCGGATCAGTGGTGGCTGTAGCAGGCTTTTCCCGCTGCACGAGCGCAGGTTCTGTGTGGTACAGAGCATTCGTGAAAGCAACATTCTGCTTGTCCTCGTCAGTTGGAACAAGTCGCCCGGCGACTATATCGCCGTCGCCGCCGTTGAGCAAAGGGAAGTAGCTTTTAGGGTCTGTCACCACGATCACTTTCAGCGCTAGGCCCTGCGCTTCAGCAAATGAACGTAGCAATTCAAACTCGTAGCCTAGCGGCTCGCCCCGGTAAAGAAAATAGGTTGTAGAATTGTAAGGCGCAAGAACAGTCAGCGTGCCGCGCTCTTTAATTTGTGCGAGGTCGCGCTGGATTGGCTCAACCATCGGCAGATTTGAACGGCGATCAATCGTATCAACCTGCGGCATCTCCGGCTTCTTGGACCGATCAGACCGATTGCAGGCGAGAAGGATGAAAATCAGAGAAACGAAGAGAACGAACAGAACTGATCTGGCTCGGACTTTCATGACATAGACCTCTCTACTTGAGACGACACCTCGCGGTCCTTTCAGGTCAGGTAAATCTCTACCGGACCAGGCAGCTACTATCAAGGGAATATGGGATGAGAGAGCTTTTATGCTAAAAGGGGCGGCAAGTCAACCATTTGTCGGGTGGCTTAGTCAATTCAACCTTTTGGAATTCTGCTTTTCCTTTCCCTGCGTTTAACTGTAAAATCTCAAGGCATCTGAAGACCACTCCTCGGAGAGCTTTTCCGAAAATCTTTATGGCTCAACTTAAAATCACAGACGCATCGGGTCGCCAGTGGCAGTACAACCTGACGCCGCAAGTATCATGCACGATTGGCCGCGCGCCCGATAACTGCATTGTCCTCGATGACCCGCGCGCATCTCGCCACCACGCGCACATACGCTTTGACGACCCCGCGTACACAATCGTTGACGGCGTCGTCATCGGTGGTCAGGTTAAGCGAAGCGCCAACAAGGTCTTCGTCAACGGCGAAGCTCAATACGAGCATCCACTGAAGAACGGCGACCGCATAACCATCGGCTCAAGCGCCATTAGCTTTGAGCAGAAGCAGGAGGAACGCGAGGCGAATGTTCGCTACGATGATCGTCCGCTAGGCCACACGCAGCTTCTTATCTCAGCCAACGATGTGATGACGACAGTGCTTCGCACGAGCAAGCCGCCAACCGCCACACCTGAAACGCGCGATAAAGAGTTAGAGTCTTTGCAGCGCAAGGCGAACATACTCGCGGAGCTTTACGAGATGAGCAAGACGCTTGGCTCCGTCTTCGACCTCAACGCAATCTTCGCCAAAGCCACAGACATAATCTTTCGCTCAACCCCTGCGGACCGCGTCGTTGCGCTTCTTGCAGACGGCAAGGGCAGCGACGATGAAGAGGTTGAGTTGACGCCCGTAGCCGTTAGAGCGCGCGATGAGAAACTGGAAGCGCACGCAAAGAAGCTGACCAT
>QHXM01000182.1 GCA_003222945.1 Acidobacteriota bacterium | reverse complement strand
GTGCGCGGCGCAAGAAGCTATGTTATAGAGATTAGCGCCGACCCGCCAACAAACACCTCTTGGCAACATAAGACTGTTTCTACAAAATCCAGAGCTACAATAGAAGGTTTGACGAGCGGGACAAAATACTGGTTCAGAGTCGCAGCCGTTGGCGCAAACGGTCAGAGCGGTTGGAGCGACCCTGCTACGAAGATAGCACCCTGAGAGTGATTGCGGATTAAGAAAAGACAGGAGCAGGATATAGAAGCAGAGCGGCAAAAAGAGCATTTGCTCATTCCTACTGCCAACTTCACCTGCTCCTGTTTACTATCCCTTCGGCGCTCGGTAACCTTTGCGTGTTCTGGCTTTGAGGTCGGGTTTTGAAAGTTTTATTTCAATCTCGCGCCAGCGTCCGTCACGTGCTAAATTCTGCGGGCGATAGGAGAGTGTGTATTGATTGCCGAGTTCTTCGACTATGCTCGTGAAGGCTTCGCGCAATGCCTTGCCGCCGGGAGATGCGATGTAGCGCCCTCCGCTCTTGTCTGCGAAATGGCGAAGCGCGGCAGTGCCTTGCGCTCTATCCTGTTGAGATGAAGTCGCTGGGTCAGACATATCAACCGTATAGATCGTTACGCCAGCACTGAGCGCAGCCGTTAATGCTTTGTCCATAGAGGCAGAGCTTTTTGTGTCCTGACCATCGGATAGAACAACTATGGCTCGGCGCTTCTCAGGGCGATGCGAAAGGTCTATGGCCGCGCGAAGCACAGCGTCGTTTAGGACCGTCATTCCCTTAGCTTTCATCCCGAAAGCTGTCGGCGCAAGGTCGCGGCTTGGAGAAAAATCCTGCAACTGCTCTACCTCAGAATCGAAGCGATAAACTGCCGCAACGTCATCATCCCTTAACCCATCGAGAAAACGTATGGCCGCAGAGCGAGCCATAGAAACGCGATTCTCCATGCTTCCTGAAAAATCCAGCAGAACGACCGCCGCAAACGGCGTCTCTTCGGCGGTGAAGTTCGAGATGGTCTGCTCGCGCCCGTCTTCAATGAGCTTGAAATCCGACCCGCGCAGGCCGCGAGCATATTTGCCAGAACCATCGGTTACAGTGACGTTGACAACGACCAGGTCTGTGTTGACGCGCACAACGTCATCGTCCTGCGGTTGCTGAGCGTTTGATGTGGCTGGTAGAAAGAGGATTAATAGAAGAATGAAACAGTAGCGCAGTAGTTGTCTGTTTGAAGCGTTGCGATCTATCAAGAGGGCCTGCATGATTTTTCAGAAACTGTGTTTTCAGTGTGCGAAATTTCGGACGAAGCGAATAAGCTCTAAGACCTCATTGGTTTGCTCTATAACTGCGGCTGAGACGACCTGTCTTGGCGTCTTCTCGACACCCTTTCTGAGCTTGTCGGAAATATCAGCAAGGCGTGAAAGGGCAGATTCAATCCCGGTCGGAGGATCGTCAAGCGTAACATCTCCTTCGCTTCCTCCGGCCTGGCTTCTAATCTTGTGCGTAATCTTTTCCAGCCGCTCCAACTTTTTCAGATCGTCATGGACCAGCGCCTTATTATTTAAGAATGAGTCGCGCATCTCCGTGCACAGTTGCGCGGCCTCGCGTGCGCGGTCAATGTTCTCCTGATGCTCTTTTTCGGCGGTCTTTATCTCCTGCCGGACTAACATCTCCTGCTGCGGACTGCCTATCTGATAGGAATCTGAGCGACGAGAGCCTGCGCCTTTGTCAGCGCCTATGGAATCACTTGGATTGGGAGGAGCGGCTTGCTGTGCGCAGGCGGCGCAAAATGAAAAGCTGATAAGAGCGAGTAGAAGAGTTGTGCGAAAAAGCATTCCTTACTGCCTCAAATGAACCTTCTGTACGGTTAAAGGAAAATCTACGAAAAAGAACTCTATGCAATAATCCGGGATTGTAGCCGAAAGGCTTTTAATGCATCAAGTTTTTCACCAAAGCAGCATTGGGACGACTTATGTGCAGATAATGGTTGTCTGAAAGAAGCCTGAGCATCTCATTTTAGGTCCGAGCGTGAAGCTGGAAAGAGTTAATGAAAAACTTTGGTTCAATAATTGTAACGACAACTATTTTTAGATTTGCATACCGTAATTCAAACAATCACTCGAAGATTTGTCGTCATGCCGACTTCTAAGTTTTTACCTGAAGGAAGCGGAATAGAATGCTGAACGCTGAATGATGAACGGAAAAGCTTCTCTCTTAAATTCATCACTCATCACCAAGCGTTCAGCATTTCTCCTCTACGGAACTTTAGAGGGATTGTCGGGCGTGTTGATAAACTCTTCGCCCTGTTTCGGGGAAGAGGGGCGATCAACAATTATGGTCTTGGTTTCGGGAGGATGCTCCACAGGGCGTTTCGCTCCCTGTGCAGGTTTGAATCCAACCTCTTCAGATTGAAGTTTTACATTTGAGAGCTTTTCATTTGAGATATTCTGAACCGTGCCGCTGATTGTGACCTGCGGGCCTTTACGAATAGCGTCGTCCATGAAGACCTGAACTTTCGCTGGAAGCGCAGGGCGAGCCGCCTTAGTCTGAGCAGCTTGCGTTACAGCCAACTGCTCTTCATGCTTTTTTCGCCAGATGAGAAAGCCTGTCAGTAGGCCGCCAGTAATAAGTATGGCTGCTAGAATCGAGACCACTTTGACGAGGGACGAACGCCCGCTCTTGGTCTCAAAATCATCAGCCTCTAAAAGATTATCGCTAAGGTTGTGTAGAGAAGCCATCATTAATTCCTTTTGAGGTATAACATGAGGCGTTAAGACCTAAACTGTTAAATAAAAGGACATCTCTCTGAAGATTGCTCGAATAGTTGGAAGATTATTGTTGTATAGAAGATGGGTGTCCGGGAAAGGGATTGCCCGTTATCTTCTCTATCAAAGCGTTTAAGAACTCCTCTTCAAGCCCGCCTGTGCTCTTCAAAGTCGTCCATTCAGGCCCTGAAGCCCCGTCAGTTCTTCCCTCTATCCTTGCGTTTACTGAAACGTTCGTGTTTACGCCGTCAATCGGCTGCACTTCGACGGTAATCGTATAGCGACCGCGCGTCCAACCTCTGGCATTAGCATCCGAAATCTGCGCGTAGCGGCTCAACTCGCCCTGTGAAACGACCGCGCCTTTCGTAAAAGTAAAGGGCTGGCTTATGACAATCCCTTCTTCAGGTTTCGAGGCGGAAGTATCAGGAATAAGTTTGCGGTCGCGCATCAAGTCCTCTATGGCTTGAATAAGCACATCACGGCGCGCTGAAAAGCGATAGGGATTGGGAATCGGAGGAGCGTTTGGCGTGCGATCTTTGCCGAAGTTTATACCGCTTCCGCTCGTGCCTACATCTGTCTTCGTTCCGTTGTTGGCCGGAGCGCGGCTGTTGCCAGTGTCGCGTATGGTCTGGCTCTGTTTGTCAACGCCTTTCTCTTGAGCAAGAGCGGTAAGAGTGCTTAGAGCTAGAACGAAAAGGATTGCTATAAATTTTTTCACTTCGATTGCCTTTGGTTAAAAGTCTTCTTCCGGTAAAGACCTTTGAAAATCATAAAAGGGAGCATCGCGTCGCGCAAGAGGAGAATAAATCATGCGGCTGTCAATATCAAGCAATATAAAAGTTTCGGCTCGCGCGTGCGGCTATTGATTCGAGTTGCTGCTGATCACATTTGAGTTTGAAGTTGTTTGCGCGTCGCGCGTGCGTTCCCAATCTCTGAGAGCCTGCACGCCGCGCTGGAAATCTGCATCGTTGCTGTAGAAGTTGTGCGCGCCATCGTTTCTGGAAGGCTCGCGGACGTAATATAGATAGTCTGTCGAGGCAGGGTTGAGCGCGGCTTCTATAGAGTTAAGACCGGGCGATGCTATGGGGCCGGGCGGAAGACCCGTGTGCAGGCGAGTGTTGTAGGGCGAGTCTCTTTCAAGATCGCTCTTGTAGACCTTTCCGTCGTTCTTCCATTTCCCCGCGAGTTTTGCTGCGTATATAACTGTGGAATCAACACCGAGCGGCATACCCTTTTTCAAACGGTTGTAAATTACGGATGCAACGACAGGTCTTTCATCTTTCAACTTCGATTCGGTCTCAATGATAGAAGCTATTGTTACTATCTGGCGCGGCGTCATAGAGAGCGCGCGAGCCTTTTCGGTCCACTCAGGTTTCCACTGCTGGCGAAACCGTTTGACCATGACTGCTACAACGGAAGCGGGAGTTGAGTCGGGCGGAAAGTTATAGGTGTCCGGGAAGAGATAGCCTTCAAGGTTTGTGGCGACCGTGTCGAAATCGCTTATAAGGCTCGCGTCGTCCATAAAAGGTAACGCGGCGTCCGGGCTTTCCAGCTTCAGTTCGGGCACGCGCGCCATAGCGGCTGCAATCTCCCAGCGCGACCAGCCTTCTATGACCGTAAAGCGATTCAGGGATTGTTCGCCCTCTTCCAGTTTTTTAAGAACCTCAAGCGGCGAGATGGGAGAAGGGAAGCGGTACTCGCCAGCTTTTAGTCTGCTACCGACGCCCTTCCATTTTATGTAAGCAAGAAGCGGCCATTCGTGTCTGATAACGCCTTCGGACGCGAGCCTGTTAATGATTTGAGAGGGCGAAAGCCCGCGAGGAATCTCTATATAAGTCTCAGCCCTTTCGTGCGTGATCTGAGTATGAAGCTCTCTGTAGGTCCAGAAAAACAGTGCGCCGACTGCTAATATAAAGAGAAGCAGAAGAGATGAAATAATTTTACCTCTGCGTTTCATAAATGGACGTTAGACGAAATCCTTTTAGTTTCTATGAGATTATTCTGATGCCTTGCTCTCTAAAAAATCTCTTAGAATAATTGCCGCCGATTGGCTATCAACCTGTTCCTGCACTTCGCGCTCCGTGCATCCAGAAGCGCGCAAATATTCTTCCGCTTCGCGCGAGGTAAGGCGCTCGTCCTGCAAATGAACGGGGATTTTAAGAGAGAGTTTGAAATTCCCTGCTATTCTGCGAGCCTCTTTAGCTGCATTTCCTTCCGTGCCATCCAGATTGAGCGGCAAACCAATCACCAATGCTTTAGCGTCAAAGCCTCGAACCAGTTCCGAGACGGCGCGTAAGAGTTCTTTCCAATTCGTTCGATGAAGAGGTGGAAGAGTGCGGACAGACAGGCGCATCTCGTCTGTGATGGCTGCGCCGACGCGCTTTTCGCCAAGGTCAAGCGCTAATATACGCCCGGCTGTCTCTTTAGAAACAAATCCGTAGGCATTGTTCGTACTGGTTTCTGAGTTTGACAAATTCTTTAGTCTGAAAGGGCGCGGCGGAGTATAAGAACGTAACTTAAACTCTGTCAAGCAGGGACGCCGGGAGAATACCTGCCTTGCGCGCATTCGCAGCCCACTGTTATGATGCAACTTAAGCGTGTTTCCTCGAAAGGCCATCAGGCGACGCGCTCTTAACGATCTTGAAATATTGATGGCCTACTCTCTGAAGAGGTTTACCTTGATGTCATTTCGCACCAAATTCGCCCTGATTATCTTCTCCTCGTTCCTTGCTCTTTATGCTGTCATAGGCGGCCTGCTTTCAACGCGCGCGCAGCAGCCTACGAATGATCCGGGAGCGCAACTGCGCATCTTCGAGAACGTGCTACAACACATCCAGAACGATTACGTGGATGAGCCTAACATGGAGAAGGTTCGCGCTGGCGCGCTGCGCGGTCTGGCCTACGGGCTTGATCCTTATTCGACCTATTTGACGGCGGACCAGGTGCGCGATTACCGCAACAACGAGTCTAAAGATAATCTTGTAGGGATAGGCGCGGAGCTTTCGCAGGTCTCCTCTTATCTTTATGTGATAGCGCCCGTCAAAGGCTCTCCCGCTGAAGAGGCAGGCGTTCGTGCGGGCGACATAATCGAGTACATTGATAGCAAGGCCACGCGCGACATCTCTTTGTATGACGCGAAACAGTTGCTGAACGGCCAGACAGGAACTGAAGTCAAGCTCAGAATTCTTCGGGCAAACGCTCGGCCTCTGACGATCACAGTTCGACGCGGCTCGTTCAAAGCTCCTGCGTCGGAGTCGCACATGGAGGCTGGAAAGATTGGCGTCCTCAGAATTAACAGCCTTGCCGATGGCGAGGCGGCAGATGCGAAAGCGCGCTTGCAGGATTTGTTGAAGCAGGGCGCTCAAAAGATTGTGATTGACCTCAGAAGCGTCGCGGGCGGATCGCTCACGGAAGCTGTAGAAGTCGCAAACTACTTTATAAAGGACGGCACGCTTGCAGAGACCGTCGGACGAGAGAGCAAGGTTCTGAAAACTTTCGCAGCCGACCCGAAGAAGACAATCTTCACTGGACCTGTCGTAGCGCTGATTGATACGGGCACGGCGGGCGCGGCAGAGGTCATCGCTTCCGCAATGATCGAGCGAAAGCGCGCAGACGTGGTCGGTGAAAAGAGCTTTGGCGCAGGCGCAGAGCAGCAGCTATTCACCTTGCGCGACGGAGACGGCCTACTGCTTACGACCATTAAATGGGCATCGGCCAGCGGCAAACCTTTTCTTGGCGAAGACCGGGCAAAGTCTGGCGTAGAGCCTACGGTCGCTGTCGAGCGCCCGGAGGTTCTTGCGCCGATTGATCCAGAAGATTTAACGGGCAACGACGACGACTCGGTAGCGAAACCGAATCAACCGAACGACAAGCGCGAGGTCACGCCGGAAGCGAAGCCACAGCAGCAGCCGGAAGACACTCAGATGAAGAAGGCGCTTGAGCTACTGCGCGACAAACCCGCAGCCACAACGCAGAAAGCGGCTTAACGAACCAGCACGTTAAGTAAGAGAAGCCCGCCAGAGTTTTTCTATCTCTGGCGGGCTTCTCTCTTTGCAGCTTCTATAGCGAGTTGCAACCAGCGTGTAGCTGGGAGCGCAGGCGGCTCGCCTGCAAGCTTGGCTTGCACGCTGAAGCGTTGTTCGCGCTTCTAGCGAAGCGCTCACGTGCAGGCGAGCCGCCTGCGCTCCCAGCAGTCAGATTGCGCTCAATCGCAAACTGCTATAATCAGAAAGTTTCTTTCGGGTGGGAAATACGCTGCTTACTTCATGCTGATAGAATGCTGTAGGACGCTTTACAGTGTGCGCCCTCTTTTAATTGCGAAGCATAATAGAAAGAGGACAAACGAAGACGATGCGCCGAGTTTAACTATTCTGGACGTTCCACCGCCGGGTTCTTCATCCTCATCATCCCCCTCCCAATTGTTCCATATCTTATTTTGCGTTTCGACGTCCTTGACGACAGACTTAACATCATCAAAGAGCATCTGCATGGCGTCATCCTCGTACTTACCCTGCAAGCTTTCTTTGCGAGCCTCCCATTTCTCTTCAATCTGCTTGATCTGGTCTTTGTCAGTAATGAACTTGGGAAGGCTGGGCTTGAGTCGGTCAACCAGCTCGTTAACCCCTTCGGGTTTAAGCGGAGGCCCAGGCTGGCCCGGCATTACGCCTGCATACGACTTAGCCATTGCGCCGCATAAGAGAGTTATGGCTAACAGAGTCATTAAAAGCCTGCGTTGAAATTTATCGGTCATTCTTGCTCCTTGCAGAGAGTAAACTTTTCAGAGAGCCAATTGATTGTACGAGGTGGCGCAGCATATTGCGGTTTGCCCGCGCGTGTCAAGATGAATAATTCTTGGGTAGTGGGTCAGTTTGAAATATAAGAACAGGTAGTTATCGAATTATTCACCGCAGAGGCGCAGAGTACGCAGAGCGGGCGCAGATGAAGAAGGCGCTTGAATTGCTGCGCGACAAGCCAGCCGCCACAACGCAACGCACGACATAACAACTAACACCTTAAAGTAAGGAAAGCCCGCCAAAGTGTTTATAACTTTGGCGGGCTTTTCTAATTGTCACATCTAACCAAGAAAAGATTTTAAGATGTTGAGGTGATTGATTAATTTACACACTCTATCGCACTGAAAAAAAAGATGGCCACAATATATTGACATCCTCAAAATAAAGGAGTATAGTCCGCTCCGCTTGGGACGTTTTTATTACACGAGACGTTGAATTACCGATTCGCGTCTCAAGCGTCAAGATAGGTATTGAACAGATGCCCAACTCTTGTACGCAAAGTGCGTGTCAAGCGTTG
>QHXM01000095.1 GCA_003222945.1 Acidobacteriota bacterium | reverse complement strand
TTTTTCACTATTCACTATTCACTTTTCACTAACAAACTCCTCGCTTGACACTCATAAAACCGAGCCGTATATTCTTTTCTTCCGCTTTCAAAGCGCGCCCGTAGCTCAGTTGGATAGAGCGTCTGCCTACGAAGCAGAAGGTCGTAAGTTCGAGTCTTGCCGGGCGCACCATAAAATATTAAAGGACGGGCGATGAGAGTCGCCCGTTTTCTTTTACACTTCTAAATGAATAAGTCTTGACGCTTCCGCATAGCGACACGTAATATCTTTTTAGCAGCAGAATTAAATGAACGTTGCTGCTAAACCCTAAGCGCCCCGCTAAAAAGTTTTCCTCTCATTCAAATCTTTTCAATCTCAAGCATTAAGGATTAATAGATGAAACGCCTCTTCTCAATTATCATTCTGACAATCTTCTGCTCTTTGCTTTCGGTCAAAGCCAACACCATACAGGGACGTGTCGTGGAGATTCACGACGGCAAGACCATGACTGTGGAGAACACCGGGCGACAGATCAAAGTAGCTTTGAAGCTCGCAGCGCCGCCTGAAACGGATCAGCCCTTTGCGGACATAGCGCGCGTGCATCTCTCCGGTCTCGTTCTGAATCGTCAGGTCAGGGTCGAATACACCGGACTCGGAGCGGGAGCGATTCTCATGGGCAGAGTTTTTTGTGATGACAGAGACATTGGCTTACAAATGATTCGTGACGGCGTGGCCTGGTTCGACAGAAGTTATGAGTCTGAGTTAACAGAGTCGGAGCGACAAACTTATGCAAACTCGGAACAGGCCGCGCGCAACGAGCACAGAGGAATCTGGCAAGACCCTTCGCCCGTAGCTCCATGGGAATGGCGACAGGCTAATGCCGTAGGAGCAAACAAAGCGGCGATACCTTATTCTTCCCCTGCCGTAAAGCCTGCGACGACGGACAAGACATCCTCTGCCAAAACATCTGAAGGTTACGCGAAGAGTTCTTCATCTCACAAAGCAGCGACTCCGACCTGGCCTATCTTCTCTCCGTCGGGCAATCTCTTTTCCGTTCACATGCCGGGCAATGGTCACGACTTCGCGGTTGAAGTTGAAGTGGAAAATGGCCGCTCCGTAAAAATGAACTTCTACTGGGTCAATCATCTCAGAATCAGATACCTGGTCGCATGGGCCAGCGGTCCTTACCTTAATCAAACGCTACAGAAGTTATTCGACCGGACGGTTGACGCGCTCAACGAGGCATCTGCAAGTGAGGAACTTCCGTGCGAGTTCTATCAAGAGAAAGATATACCGATGAGTGGTTACACAGGGCGGCGTTATAAGGTGCGGGACTGTTACTTCAACGGAGCTATTCGCAACTACTTCAAGGTCGAAGGCAAGACGCTGAAGGTATTTTTCGTAGCCGTGATGAGCGAGATTCCAGACGACCCTGCCATAAAAGAGTTTCTCGATTCTTTCGTTATCAACAACTGAGCAGGCCAATCAAACTTTCACTCCTCATCCTTCACACTCGCTTTCGCGCGCGGGTGATGACGGTCGTAAGTTGCGCGCATGTGCCGGTCCGTTATGTGAGTGTAGATTTGCGTGGTGGAGATGTCGCTGTGTCCCAATAGGGCCTGGACCGAGCGAGAGTCCGCGCCGCGCTGCAACAGATGTGTGGCGAAGCTGTGGCGCAAGGTGTGCGGCGAGACTCGCTCCAAGCCCGCACGCGAAGCATAGCGTTTTACGATAGCCCACGCCTGCGTGCGCGTCATGGGCGCGCCCGAACTGTTCAGGAAGAGATAAGGGTTGTTCGCTCTGCCTGCGCGAGCGCTGACGCCAATATATTTTTGCAGCCAAAGGCTCGCGCTCTTGCCAATGGGCACGCGCCGCTCTTTGCTTCCCTTTCCATAGCAGGAGACCAGCCCTGCATCCAGATTCACGTCTGCGCGCTTGAGCTTAACCACCTCCGAAACGCGCAAGCCTGTGGCGTACATCAACTCAAGCATTGCGCGGTCACGCAGTCCTTCATCCGTAGAAACATCTGGCGCAGCGAGCAGCCGCTCTATCTCTTCTTCCGTTAAAAATCTTGGAAGACGCGTCATCTTTTGCGGCGTGTGCAAATCTTCAGCCGGATGTTTTTGAATGTGGCCGTCGAGGAGCAGGAAGCGAAAGAAGCCGCGCGCCGCGCTAACAGCCCTCGAGACAGACGCGGGCGAAAATCCTTCGCGCGAAAGCTGCGCAATCCACCCTCTCAAATCCTTGCGCGTCAAACTTTCTACGCTCTTTCTCTGAGCCGCAGCCCACTCTTTCAATCGCTCCAGATCATGCCCGTAGCTTTCGAGAGACCTCGCCGCCAGGCCCTTCTCGACCTGCATGTACGTGATGTATTCCTTGACCAGATCGCGCATACGCGAAAAGCAGAATACAGGAGTCAGAATCCAGAATTCAGAATAAATAAAGTAGTTTTCAGTGTTGAGTTTTCAGAAGGCTCGTAACTCAAAACTGAAAACTGAAGACTGGCTTTCCGCTCTTTCCCCTTCTGAATTGCGGACTCCTGTATTCTGAATTCTGCCTTTCCCTATCTTTTCTCAACAATGTCCGGTTTGAGCGTTAGGAGAATTTTGAAGAGGTCATCTTTTTCCGTCTTGCCTACTTTGAATTTGTCCAGAGTTTGTGTGAGCAGTTTGACGGAGATGTCCCAATCCTCTTCCGTGATTCCTAAGCCTGTGTGAACGGTCTTCATGCTGCGTCCAATATAGAGGCATGGTCCGCCTGTGGCAGCGCACAGTTGATCCAGGACAAGCTGGCGTATGCGTTTTTGTGAATCGGCGCTTGCGCCTTTGAAGAAACGCGACAACTGCTTGTCTGTAGCCAACCCTTTGATGAAATCGTCCGTCACAGCGGCAAGCGCATCGTAGCCTCCGAGCCTCTTGTACAGACTCTCCTGATGAGCGGACGATTGAGATTGAGCGCACAGAGAAAGCGCGCCGCACGAAACTAAAAGCAGAACTAAAATAGTCACAGGACGAAACAGGTTCTTTCTCATAATCTCTCCTTTCAGAATTTTTATTGTGGAGCGAACTGTCTTCTTTCACGCTCAGGCCGCTCCTGCCTTGAGCGCTCCTGACTCCGTCGAAAAAGAGTAAAGCCGAACCACAGAGTGTAGAAGAATAGAAGCGCAACGAGAGCGCTGATGAGCGCGCCCATCTCAGACTCAGTTACCTTTCGCACTATCACGTAGAGGTCGCCGCACACGCCGAGCGCAAGCGGTATCATCGCGGCAATCAACATGCGGCTTGCGAAGCGATGAAAGTGCTCTGTCTCTTCGCCGCGCTCAACTATGCGATGATAGGCGGCGGGCGTCATCAAAAGAACTATGCTCACGGCTACAAAAGCCAGACTTGAAAGATGCACGTACTTTGAAGCCTGCGGCATCTTCTCGAAAGCCTCCGTCAACGTGCTGATGAATTGAAATCCAAGAAGCGCCTGCGCGCCCGGCAATACAACCCTGCATTCCGTCAACACGTGCTTGATCTTATCCTTCAACTTCGTGCCGCCAGATTCCTTATCCTCTTCTTCACTCATCTCCTGCTCCTCCTTGATCTCAGGCTCGCGCTCACGTCTTCGGATGAACTCAAGCCCATACCAGAAAAATAGTGCTAAAGAACTTGCGCCCAGGCCAGCGATGATAGCTGGCATGTAACCTGTCGTCGGATGCAGCGCGACGTAAAGGTCTATGCCGAGCGCGATGGCAAAAGGCAGCAGCGCACAGTTCATCACCTTTGTGGTGAAGCGATGCAGTTGGTGCGTATCCTCGCCTCCTTCGACAACGCGATGATGCGCGGCAGTCGATAGCAGCAGCCCCAGAGCTACCAGCAGCAAGCATAGGCCGCCCAGCTTCAGGTACTGCGACAAGACAGGCAATTTCTGAAATCCCGGCTCAAATACCGAGCGATACTGAAAGCCCAGCAACACCTGAGAGCCGAGCACCAGCATACGGCTCTCATCAAGCGCAAGCTGTATTTTGTCTTTTAACTTAGCCATATTCCCCGTCCCCCCCTGTTCGTCCGTTTTGCGCTAATTCTCTACGCTCGCGGGGATTCACGCAAGGCTTTTACGTTAAAGTGATTGAAACTTTTAATATTCCTGACATGAAGGATGAAGGATGAAAGAGCAGGCGAAGGTTAAAGGGCAAAAGGGTAAATCCATTTCCCTTTACCCCTTCTCCCTTTACTTCGGTCTTACTGCGGTTGGACGGCGACTTGAGGACGGCTCAATACACGCAACTCTTCAACTCGCTCCTGCACAATCCTGTGACTCTCAGAACGCGACCAGTTCCAAGAACCTTGCTAATGATCCGGCTTACGCGAAGATTATTGGGAAGATGAAGAGTCTGCTCAAACAGTTACCGGCATCCGGCAGTTAGCCCGGTATGCTATGATCCGTGTGTAGAGTCATCGCGAATATGCGACAGCAATTCGCGGACTGTTTTGGGCAGTTGAAACGCCATTCTCTACCTCATTCATGACCTCACTTCTATTCGATGATACATTTGAGAACTCAGCCCGCCGCGAGTGGTAGATACGCGGAAAGTAATATGATCGTGTTTGATCTCTGACCATCCCCAGCGGCGGACAGATTTCCTTCCGATAGTTGCGCAACAGATACAGCTTGCCTGCTGCATCTTCAGCCTGTAGCCCTTCCAGCGTTTCGTAGAGTTCTATCTGCTGACCGCTCAGGTGGTGATTGATGTAGACCCGGCGACTATTAAGGTGCATCGAGCCATGCTCTCCCACAATCTTGTGACCACGCGCACGCCAGGCATAGCTTTCCAGGCGATCTAACACCGAGGATAAGGCATAGAAGTTCTGTTCCTGTAAGCGTGTGCTGGCGGGCTTTCCTTGTAAAGCATAGTGGCCGCGCACTTGATTGCGATATTCAACATACGCCGGAAGATCACGGCGCAGGTCATTGAAAATCCATTTCTCGCGTTGACGATAGAACTCTTTCATATCATCTCGAAAGGCCCTTTCCAGTTTGCCATTGGTCTGCGGGTGATTGACCGAGGAGTGAATCAGCCGGATGCCCAATCTTTGACAGAATTGCTTAAGCAACACTCCCTTGAAATATGGGCCATTGTCAAAGACTAGAGCTTTCGGAATTGTGCGGTAGGCACGCATCGCCGCAATCAATGCTCGAATAGTTGTATTGACGTTGACCTCCCGGAAGAGATCACAGAAGACATAAGCGCGAGAGTAGTCATCAAGCAGAGTCAACTGGTAAGCCGTGCGGTCTTCATAAGTGAGCGTCACTTTTTCCATTAAGTCGCCATGCCACAGGCTGTGGGGATGTTTGCGTTCGTATCTTCGCCATAAGATAGGTGATGGCTGCGGATTCATCTCGGCCAGAATAGTTTGCTTCAGGCGCCCGACAGTTGAGGCGCTGACCCGTAAGCCATATTGATTTTGTAAATCCCAAGCCAAACGCAGTGGCCCCAGATATAATTTGTTCTTGATGGTCTCTCGGACCAAACGCTTTTCTTCAGTGGAGAATCGCTTCCGCTGGCGACGCGGTACAGCGCGCTTGGGCAAACGTGGCAAACTAAGTCTCTGACGCACACGTTGGATGGTGCGCGGCACGGGCGGCTCCGGCGGCAAGAGAGCCTGTACTTTGTAAGAGCTTAAAGTTGGATGACGTTCACAGACAGCTTTGATCTGTTGCTCTTTCTCTGCGCTCAATTTGTTAGCTGGAGAGCGCGGCCCTTTCTGTTCGTCGGCTAAAGCAGCTTTCATAGCCAGGAGTGCACGACGCTTAAACTTAAAGAGATTACTGCGACAGATGTTATACTGTTGGCAGACCTGAGCAACTGCTTGCCCCTTGAAGAGAGCTAACACTGCTTGAAGTCTCTGCTCTTCCTTTTTGCTGCTCGTAGCTTCATCATCCTCGTTCATCTCAAAACCCCAGTAAAAATAATTTCGCAGAATGCCTAGAGAGCGAAATATCAGAACCTGTTTGACAGCTTTGCGGGTTCATTGTAGTCTCAAAACACCTACTTATGCGTACTCCATCTCGTAAAACGAAATCCAAAAAGAAGCAATCTAAAGCTTCGCAGCCTGCCTCATTCAAAGGTTTGATTACAGCCACTACCAAGCTCTGGCGTAAACATCATCTCACTTATGACCAGGCACGCTATGTTACGAAGGAAGTGCGAGCAGCACTCAGCATTACCCGTGTCAAGATACGCAAGCAAGTCGTGCACCGCCTCTCCCGTGATGAAGAGCAGCGATTGATTCGACAAGCTTACAAAGACAAGGGCGCGCACGGCCTCCTTATCAAGACGCTCTTTCAAACGGGAGCGCGCGTCTCCGAGTTTGCAGGGATTCGTGTCGAAGACTTGTTCTTTGACGAGTTGATGATTCTGATCAACAAAGGCAAGGGTGGGAAGAGTCGCTACGTGCCGATCCTCGCGGAACTGGCACAGGAGTTACAGACTCATCTGGGAGAACGTGAGACAGGCTATCTGTTTGAAACGAACCGGCACTTGCCCTACTCGCCGCGGCGCATCCAGCAGATCGTGAAGGCGACAGCGGAGAAAGCAAAGATCACGAAACGCGTTTATCCGCATCTGCTACGGCATTCGGTCGCCACGACTCTGTTAGAGCGTGGAATGCCAATAGAGCAGATTCAAAAGTTTCTGGGCCACTCGAAGTTGGAGACGACGCAAATCTATGCCGAGTCAACTACAGAGATGTTGAAAGAGAGCTACCGGCGCGCGCTCACAGAGTGATCGTACCTGTATGCCCGTATTACTGTCGCACTATGACAATGACCCTATACAATCGTGATTGAAGGCGTAAGCCGTAAACCTGTTTTCTCCTGCGATAATCGGAATCGTCGCCTCAAGTATCGTGCTGTTCTGTCCCTTCATCACATCGCCGTGCCAGACCTTCACGAGAGAGCCATTATGAAACAATCGCACGTACTGTGCTCCGGCAAGAGCTTGAGAAACATCAATCTTCACCGTCACGTTGCGCGTCTTGAGCGTCGTGTTAGGTTGAGCATCAGCCAGCGTTAATTTCAACTGCGGCTGGCGGCGATCCTTCTGTGAAATGCCCGATGGTGCTGTAGGATGCTTTCCTGCAAAGATGTCAGCGAGCAAGCCGGGATGGTAGAACTCATTGAAGAAGGCTTCGACCGGAGCGTAGTTGAATGTTTTGTTGTTGAAGCGCCAAATCAATAGTCTCCAGGCCGCAGGCGTACCATCAAAGAGGCCGTCGGGTGTGACTACTACCCAATCTTCTTCATCAAGAGGAATCAGCGTAGCGAGTTCTTTACCTGAACTGGCCTCCCATATCTTGATAGTCGCGTCCACACTTCCGCTCACCAGGCACTTATTATTGGGACTGAAAGCTACTGATTCAACAGAATCAGAATGCCCCTTGAGCGTGTGCAACTCTTTCCCGGTTGCGACATCCCACAGCTTAATAATGCCATCCGCATTCCCACAGGCGAGCGTCTTTCCATCAGGACTGAATGCAACTGACTTGCAATCAGGACTGAAGGCGACTGACTTGATCGTACCATTATTCCCTCCAAGAGTGCGCAACTCCTTCCCCGTAGCGACATCCCACAGCTTGACCTCATACCCACCGCTGGCAAGCGTCTTCCCATCAGGACTGAATGCAACTGAGTTCACATCATCTGCATCGAGAGCGCGCAACACCTTCCCGGTCGAGACGTCCCGCAGCTTGACCCCGGCCTTGTAGTCCGCGCTCCCGTTAGCGAGAATTTTCCCGTCAGGACTAAATGCAACTGGGGTGACCTGCCTGTACTCCCCTCTGAAAATGTACAACTCCCTGCCCGTCGAGACATTCCACAGCCTGACCTCATGTCCACCACTGGCGAGAGTCTTGCCATCTGGACTGAAGGCGACTGCGCTGACAGACTCCAAGTCTGCTTCGAGAGCGCGTATCTCTCTGCCGGTCGAGACGTCCCACAGCTTGACCGCGTCAATATCATTTCTTTCTTGAGAGGTGGAAATCCCACTGGCGAGAGTCTTCCCGTCCGGGCTGAAGGCGACTGAGCTGACCCAACTGGAATGCTTTTTGAGGGTGTGCAGTTCCTTGCCGGTGGAGACGTCCCACAGCTTGACCATATTGTCCCGACCACCGCTGGCAAAAGTCTTACCATCTGAACTGAGGGCGACCGAGCTGATCCAACTGGAATGCTTTTTGAGATTGCGCAACTCTGTGCCGGTCGAGACATCCCACAACTTAACGGCACTGTCGTAACCACCGCTGGCGAGTGTCTTGCCATCAGGACTGAACGCAACTGAGGAGACAGCCAAAGAATGCCCCTTGAGAGCCTTCAATTCTGTGCCCGTCGAGACATCCCAGAGCGTGATGAGGTAGTCATCACCACTGCTGGCGAGAGCCTTTCCGTCAGGACTGAACGCGACGGAGTAGACCTGAACAGAATGTTCTTTGAGTGTCCGCAACTCCTTCCCGGTTGAGACATCCCACAGCTTAATTGTGCTATCCGCATTTCCACTGGCGAGAATCTTTCCGTCAGGACTGAAGGCGACCGATTTGACATAAGGTGGGGAGCCGATCAAGTTCACCTTGCCGGAGGGCCACTTGAGAGTGCGCAACTCCTTCCCGGTCGAGGCATCCCACAGTTGAATAGTGTTGTCTTCACAGCCCCCGGCAAGCGTCTTGCCATCGGGACTGAAGGCGACTGAGGAAACCGCATTAAATTGCTTTCGGAGAGTACGCGTGAGAGTGCGCAGTTCTGTGCCGGTCGAAACATCCCACAGCTTGACAGTTCCTTTATTTATCGCACTGCTGGCAAGAGTCTTCCCATCAGGGCTAAACGCAAGCCCGCCTTGACCCTCTCCGAAAGTGCGCAACTTCATGCCCGTCGAGACATCCCACAGCTTGATAGCCCCGTCATTACTGGCAAGAGTTTTCCCATCGGGACTAAAGGCGACGGAAGAGACTGATCCCGAATCTTCGAGGGTGCACAACTCTGTGCCGGTCGAAACATCCCACAGCTTTATCGTGTGGTCGTAACTACCGCTGGCGAGAATCTTCCCATCAGGGCTAAACGAGATTGAGTTGACACTATCACGATGCCCGGTCTGCACCACTAACTCAGGGTTCTGTGCCTGAGACGGTTCAGCAACAAACAGAATCGAGAGCAGACAAATCATCAGCGTGACGAGGTATTTCATATTCATTACTCCTAAGATAGCTCTCGCTACAGATTGACAGGTTTGTAGCTACTCCCGAAAAAAGAAAGTGACAGGTCATTCCGTCAAGGCTGCGAATTGAGATGACCGTCTCACGCGATTCATAGATACTCGATCATCCGATTCATCGAACTATTCCACCTGCCGCGCCAATTGCGCAGCAGAATATCCGATGAAGAGATAGCTTCGTCAACGACCTGTTGATGGAGCACATCGAGGTGCGAAACTTCATCCGGCGCGACTGTTTGTAACCCATTTACCCCCGCTAGAAGCGCGCCGCAGGCGAACTCGTTACGCCGCCCGCGTAAAATCGTTGCTACAAACCAGACGAAGACCAGAGCGAGCCATGCAATAAAGGCGGTCGTGTAGAGCCTGAGTTCAGTCAACCCGTACTCGTTCTGGTAAAGCAACATTCGTCGCACAGCCGAAGTCATGATGATGAAAAGAAGCGCGACTTGAGTTCCCACCAGCAGCCGAAAGATTCTCTCGTGCGCTGGATTCTCTTTGCGAAGCAGCCAGTGGGCCGCTAGAAGAATAGGAAGAATGAGCGCGGCCACAGTAACAAGCTCGAAGAAGCCTCTGCGATAATAGCCGGAGAAAGTTAATCCGCCAGACGCTTGAACCAGAGATGCTCCGCCGAAGAAGTAGCGAAGCTGCAAAAGCACGAAGGCCAGAAAGAGCAGGTTAAGAAGTCCCAGCGTGATGCTTATCTCTATTACGCCGAGCGAAATTGGCTTAGGCTTCAACGTCTGCGGCGCGTTGCTCAGACTGATAATTCCCAAAGCTATGTTCTCCGGCGTATTCGCAGACACAAATGTTGCGCGCCCGTCAACAATCTTCACTTCTCTTCCGAAGAGCAACCCGCGCAAGTAACCTCCTGCAATCCATGAAAGAAGAAACACAAGAAGAAGATGGCCGAAAGCGTCGTCAAAGTTTAGAGAGAAGATTCTGTTGACCATGCTCTCAAACCTTGCATCGGCAGACATAAAAAGCGTGCCGAATAGAAGCAGCAGAGGGATGGCGAGAACTACGCCGCGTAAAGTAGCCTTCACTTTACCGGACCGACTCGCGCCCGCTATCTCCTTCCATTGAACATCTGACATGAGCATTGGAAACCCTGCGAAGAATGCGTTGATGCCCGCAACCAGAATGCCCAGCATGTAATCTGAGATTCCCGCAAGCCAGATGCGCCCGCCGCGCGCACGCCACACCGCTATTGCAAGCGAGACGAGCATTCCAAAGCCTGCCAGGATATTCAGCGTCAGCGAATCGCGCCATGCGAACGCGGCTGCGAACAGTATGGAAGATATGAGCGGCCAATGACCTGCGCCTGCAAGAGCTTGTCGCCGCTTGCGCGGAAGCAGAACAAACAACGCTATGACCAACGCTCCCATCCATATCAGAACATTCAAGCCCCACGGCGCAGCACGCAGCAGACCGTCGCCCAAAATACCTAAAAGCAATGCTGCTTCAATTACCCTGGCCGCCTGCCTTGTCTTCTCAGTCATCTTTCAGATACCTTTCGGTTCACCATTTGCTCAACTGCAAGCGAATATAATTTAGTAAAGAACTTTATGCGGTAAAGCAGATTGGCAAAAATTTTTCGCGCCTCATCTGGAAGCGCGCATCGTTCTAATCAGAGCCTCCATGTGATTCAGGTACTGTTCCAGAGCGCGCCGCCCTGTCTTAGTCAACTTGTACTCCGTCTTCGGCGTGCGACCCTCGAAAGATTTCGTGCAGGCTATGTAGCCAGCGTCCTCAAGTTTCCGCGCGTGTACGCTCAGGTTTCCGTCCGTAGTCTTAACCAGTCGTTTCAAATCGTTGAATGTCAGAGATTCGTTCACGGCCAATGCGCTGATTATCCCAAGACGTGATCGCTCGTGAATGATGCGCTCAAACTTCTGGTGCGGCGCGCTCTCCTCCTGCGCTCTCTCACTGACCTTGTGTAATTTATCTTCAGCCGCGCGGCTCGTGCGCGGTCGCGGCTCTTTCTTCAAAACGCTTTGTCTAGCCACCGTGTCTCCTTGCTATGATGATTCCAAAAATAATGTGAAGGCCGCCGAAGCCTGCGGCCATAAAGTAATTTCCCAAAGCTGCTGGAGCAAACAGCGCCATTGCGCCGAGCAGCATAAAACAGACTCCCATTACAGGAATGATCTTTACAGAAAATGCCCCGCCCGTCACAACCGCCGTCCCATAGAGCAGAAGCCACACGCCCGGCAGAGTCGCGTTAAGTCCTGCGCGGTAGAGCACGACCGTCAGTAGTATGCCAACGAGAATCGGCGGCGAATAACTGAGTGCGAACTTGCGTCCCGGTCCAGAAAGAAGCGGCTCTTCAGCACGACGAGCTTTTCGGTCCATAGCCCAGCCGCCGAGAATTAGAGCGAGCAGCGCTTCGATCATCCAAGTACCAAGCCATAGATTCTTAGTCGGCTGCTGCGCGGCGACCACTGAAGCGCCGAGAGCCGTCAAGCCCATCAGTACACCGCCCCAGCCCGGAACGGCTGTAAACTCCGACGCGCGCTCCATCGTCTCGCGTATGAACCGGAGATTGTCCATAGCGCGATCATGCAAAGCTGGAGGTTTTTCCTCTTCCTCTTCAACGCGCGATGGGAACTGGTGGATTGAAGCCATGCCCCAGATAATACGCCGGAATTTTAATTTGTCAAGAACTTTGTTTCATAAAGCGAACGGGCAAATCAGTCAATAAAAATCGGCCTGAACCTTTATTTCCGGCAGAGCGGTTCTATTTTCCAAGCCCGTCTATGATGATTTCGGAGAGGCGCGACATGATGTGGAAGGCCGGGTTGTCTGCGGTCCAGTTCTGCTCAGGCATATCGTCGCAGGTGATGGCGAGAGCGATTCGTCCTCGCGGGTGATAGATGATTCCTACGTTGCTACGAAGCGCATCGAGCGCGCCGGATTTTGTAGCCCTGGGCAGTCGCCAAAGCTCTCGCCAGATGCCGTCCTGCGTCTGCTCGCGCTTCATCAGATCAATCATCTCTTTAGAAACTGCCGGGCTGACGATCTCGCCGCGCTCCAGTTTCTCAACAAGCATGACCATCTCGCGCGGGCTTGTGCGTCCCAGCCCGAAGCGCTTGTTCTCCTCTTTCTTCCCTTCCAGACTATCACCGCCACCACCGATCTTGCGCATCAATCGCGTGTCGGTCATCCCCAACGACTGCATACGCGCGTTCACAGTATCTGCGCCGCCAAGAGCATCTATGACCAGATTGGTCGCGCTGTTGTCGCTCATGAGCATCATAAGCATCACTACATCGTGCAAGGTAAGATGCAGCCCTTCCGTAAACTCCTGAAGGATGCCTGAGCCTGAGACCTTCTTCTCTTTCGTGAGCACAAGATCGTCGGTCCACTTCGCCTTGCCTTCCGAGACACGCGCAAAGGCTTCTATCATTATAGCGATCTTAATCGTGCTAGCAGTGCGGACGCGCTCCTCGCCGCCGAATGAATATTCTGCGCCTGTGTCCAGATTCTTCGCGTAGAGATAGACTGTGCCCTCGAACTTCGCCACTTCATCGCGCACGCGACGGTCGAGCCACGCGGCGGGTGTTGAAGGCTTGGGTGCAGCCGTCTGTGGCTGAGTCGCTGCGGGCGGGTTGGTTTGACTCTGCGCCTGCGCGCAGGTCAAGCCAGGAAAGAGCGCGAGCGCAACGCAAAGGAGGGCTTTCGTCATCGGTCTCTGTTCTCCGCTAGAGATTATTTTAGAAGTGTGCCGAGGACTTTTGAAGTCAACAGCTATTCTTTACTGCTGTCTTGGTCCGAGCCTGTCCTCGTAATATTTTTGTGTGGGAAAGGGGTTGTAGATGCGCTCCTCGCCAGCTTTATTCAGCTTCTTCCATTCCTTGTTGCCTTTCTGCTCGCCGTAAACCATCAGAAAGGTGAACTGTCCCCAATCCCACTGGCGCACGTAGTCGGCCTTGACCTCTGGAACGGAATTATTCTCTCGCTCAACGATGCCATAGACCTTAACCAGACTTAGATGTTTGATACCAAGGCCCGTGCCTTTCAACGTCGCCAGAAAATCGCCTCCGCCATTAAACGATAGCGCCATGATGTGCGTGTCCGTAAGACCATCGAAGTATTTCATCTCGATGAGCAGTTTCGTCTCCTGCTTCGCGGCGTCCTCATCTATTTTACGCACTATGCCGAACCAGCCGACGCGAGTTCCCTTCTTTCCCGTTATCGAATAATTCTCGAACATGCTCCCGGTCGTCTGCTCTTTCTCCGACAGTTTGGCGAAGAAAGGCTTCTCCATATCGGTCGGCTTGTAGGAAGCAGTGCCTAATGTTCCGGTGGGCGGGCGAGGCAGCGATTGAGAATTTTCAACAGGCGTCTTCTCCTGTACAGCTTGTGCGGCTTGCGAGTAAGGCACAAGCATCAAGGAGCATAAGAGTATGCCAGCGATGAAGGACATTTGCATTCGCGCTCCCTCTTTCATTGTCAATCTCCTTTCACGCACAAGTTCCTGACCATAGCTACTGCGCAGAGATCGTTCCGTCCTGACTGATGTTGGCGGCTGTTGGTCCGAAATCCTCGTTTGAAAGCTGGCGTATGACGTTGATGACCGTGCCTTTTGGGTCTGGACGCGGGCCGTTCTGCCCGTCCTGCATTAGAGGATGAATCTTACCGCCGAGGAATTCGCCTTTCGGTCCTATGTTCGCTTCGAGTACGAGCGAGAGAGCGGTCGGACCGGCAAACGGAAATCTATAGAAGGCGAAGTTGCCGAGCGAGTAAGCGATCAAATGGCCTTTATAGATTTCCATAGCGCGAACGACGTGCGGGCTGTGGCCTAAGAGAAGGTCTGCGCCTGCGTCTATACAAGCGTGCGTGAAAGCGCGCAGGTCGCCGCGAGGTGCGCCAAGGTAGGTTTCAGGTCCATAAGGTACGTGCTGCGCCGAAGCGCCTTCCGCTCCGCCATGAAAAGATACGATGACGATGTCAACCTTGCGCTTGGTCTCTGCAACAACGCGCCTTGCATTCTCAATGTCCAGAATGTTGAATGAGATTGGATTGAAGGCGAATGCGAGCAAGGCAATCCTTCTGCCTTTAACGGTCATGTACGCGATGTCGCTCTGATTGCCGCCCGCATGTTTAATTCCAAGCTCGTCCAGAACTCTCATGCTGCTCAAGCGCCCGGCCTCGCCAAAGTCCGAAGCATGATTGTTCGCAAGGCTCATCACGTCGAAGCCGACTTCCTTCAGATACTTTCCATAACGAGTCGGCACGCGAAACACATAGCAGAGCCTCGCGCCCGGTCCACACTTCGTTGACTCGCCGCTATCAATCATTGGCCCTTCAAGATTGCCGAAGGCTATGTCTGCTGAAGAAATAATTGGCGCGAGGCTGGAGATCATCTCCGCGCCGTCCCTTT
The DNA here is from genome assembly GCA_003222945.1 of Acidobacteriota bacterium. Classification (GTDB taxonomy): domain Bacteria; phylum Acidobacteriota; class Blastocatellia; order Pyrinomonadales; family Pyrinomonadaceae; genus QHXM01. The sequence continues at coordinate 11,649 of QHXM01000095.1, read as the reverse complement.
CGGGAAGGCCGCGCCCCTGATATGTAGAGCCGAGCATAGTGTCTCCGACCGCTGCGATTGAGATAGAAACATTACCCGGCGTCGGCGAGACACTTACAACGGGCGCGGCAGTTGAAGACTCCGTGCGCTCTGTTTCAGCCTTACCACTCTTGCAAGCTCCGCCGACAAAGATGAACAGAGCAGCAAGCAGTACGAGGAGGGGGAACAAAAATTTTCTTGAGTACATATTTGTAAAGCAGGAGTCAGGAGTCAATAAAAGCAGAATTCAGAATTCCGAGAGTCAGAATTCAGAATGATAAGGCCGCAGAGCCGTTCTTTATTTTTCTTTTATCTGAATTCTGGATTCTGACTCCTGAATTCTGCTTTTCGTTATGACTTCTGGATTCTGGATTCTGTCTTTCTTTAGGCTTCCGCTTGTCCGGCGTAGCGCTCGGTGCTGGCGCTGGATATGAATTCTGCATCTTCTGTGAGCGCTTGGTCAACCAGCCGACGCTGTTCAAGCTCGTGAATCGTGTAAGAGCCTGTCGCGGGACTTGCCGATGCTGTGCGGCCAACATAGTAGGGACGCTGGCAAGCTGGCATCATATTCATCAATCGCGGCTCAACGAAAGTCCACCCGCCCATGTTCTTCGGCTCTTCCTGCGCCCAGACGAGTTGCGTGGCATTCCCATAGCTTGCGAAGATTTCGCGCAGACGTTTTTCAGGGAACGGATAGAACTGTTCAAGGCGAACGATTGCGACTTTCTCATCGCCAGATTTTTTACGCGCGGCGTTCAAATCGTAAAAGACTTTGCCGCTGCACATCACGATGCGTCGAACGCTTTCACGCGTCTTCACCTCTGCATCATCAATCACTGGCAGAAAGCCGCCGCTCGTCAGTTCATCCACAGTCGAAGTCGCAGCGGGCAGGCGCAGCAAGCTCTTAGGAGTTATCACTACGAGAGGGCGCACGGTCTTTTGCTTCACCTGTCGGCGCAGGAGATGGAAATACTGCGCGGGCGTTGTCGGATAGCAGACCTGTAGATTGTTCTCAGCGCAGAGTTGCAAGTAACGTTCAAGCCTTGCTGAAGAATGCTCAGGCCCTTGTCCTTCGTAGCCGTGAGGCAGAAGCAATGTCAGACGCGAGCGCTGTTGCCACTTGTCCTCTGAGGCAGCGATGTACTGGTCAATGATGACCTGCGCGCCGTTTCCGAAATCTCCGAACTGCGCCTCCCATAAAACGAGCGCGTCCTGAGCAATGACGGAATAGCCGTACTCGAATCCCACAACGCCCTGCTCAGAAAGTGAACTGTCATAGACATCAAACTCTGCTTTCGCGTTTTTTTCGGACCGCAGTTCTGCGAGCGGCGCCCAGGGCTTACCCGTCTGCGTGTCGTACATGACGGCGTGGCGCTGGCTGAACGTTCCGCGCCCCGAATCCTGACCGCTCAAACGGACGCGCGTGCCTTCGACGACGAGCGAGCCGAAGGCCATAGCTTCTGCGAAAGCCCAGTCCATAGGGGCTTCGCCCTCGCCCATCTTCGCGCGTCGAGCGAGTTGTCCGACCATCTTCGGATTGATGTTGAAGCCTTCGGGCACGATTGAGATTTTCCGCGCGAGATTGCGAATCGCTTCACGATCAACGCCTGTCTCTTCAACAGCCGATCCATCCTCTTCCGCGACAGATGGCGGCAATTCCTTGACCGGAGGTTTATTGGCAACAATCTCTTTCGCTCGTGCGAGCGCGGCTTCATAGTGCGCGACGCGCTCCTTTATCATCTTCTCGACGCCTGCTTCGTCAATCACGCCTTCGCGTATTAGCTTTTGAGAGTAAACAGTGCGAACGCCCGGATGCGCTTTGACGCGAGCGTACATCAGAGGCTGCGTGTAGCTAGGCTCGTCCGTCTCGTTATGGCCTAGCTTGCGAAAGCCTACGATGTCGAGCGCAACGTCCTTGTTGAACTGCTGGCGGAAGTCTAAAGCGATTTGAAGAACACGATAGGCAGCCTCTGGGTCATCACCGTTGATGTGAAAGATTGGGAGCTGCGTCATGCGAGCAACGTCCGTTGAGTAGATCGTGGAGCGTCCTGCTTCTGGCGAAGTCGTAAAGCCTATCTGGTTGTTTATGATTATGTGAATCGTGCCCCCTGTGCGATAGCCTTTCAGGTCCGCGAGGTTCAATGTCTCCATAACGATTCCCTGCCCCGCGAACGCAGCGTCGCCGTGCAGAAGAACCGGCAGCGCTCGATCAATCACCTCTTCGCGCGTTGCATCAATAGCATCCTGTTTGGCGCGGACCATTCCTTCGACAACCGCGTCAACAAATTCCAGGTGGCTCGGATTAGGCGAGACAGTTATCTTGACGTGCAGCCCGTCCGTAGTCTCTCTTTCGCCCTTAGCGCCCTGATGATATTTCACGTCGCCTTCATCAGCAGGAAAGTTCGGGTGAACGCTTCCCTCGAACGCCGTAAAAATCCTCTCGCTGAAATTGCCCACGACGTTTGCCAGAACGTTCAAGCGCCCGCGATGCGCCATGCCGAGCGTGATGTCTTCAACGCCGCGACGAGCCGCGCCTTCGATCAACTGGTCAAGCACAGGAATGATCGTCTCGCAGCCTTCAAGCGAAAATCTTTTCTGTCCTAAATATTTCGTGTGCAGGAAACGCTCGAACTGTTCGGCTGCGATGAGCTTGGCAAGAAGCTGTTTTTTGAGTTCAGGTGATAATGGCTCTGGATAGACGAAATGCTTGCGAATCTCTTCGCGTATCCAGAGTTTCTGCTCTTTGCTTTGAATGTGGCGATATTCTATGCCGACCTTGCCGCAGTATGCGCGGCGAAGGATTTCCAAGATTTCGCGCAAGGTCGCGCTCTCTTTACCGGCGAGGCCGCCAGCTATAAACACACGGTCCAAATCCCAGATGGTCAGACCGTAAGTTTCAATATCAAGCTCCGGGTGATGATGAAGCGGCATGGCGTGAAGCGGATCAATATCTGCTATGAGATGGCCGCGCACGCGGTATGCGTTGATGAGTTCAAGAACGCGCGCCTGCTTGATTATCTGCGCGTGAACGTGGTCGCCGCCTAAGAGTGCCGGATTGTTGTCCGTAGCCCAGCGCATTGGCGGGTGCGCAATCTCAAGGTCTGCGAATATGTCGTCGTAGAAACGTTGTTCGCCGATAAGAAGCTCGTGCACGCGCGCCAGGAAAGCGCCCGACTCCGCGCCCTGAATGATGCGATGATCGTAAGTACTTGAAATTGTCATCGCTTTACCGATGCCCAGTTGCGAGAGAGCTTCAGGAGCCATAGCCTGATACTCAGCCGGATATTCGATTGCGCCCGTTGCGATGATGACGGATTGCCCGGCCATAAGGCGCGGCGTTGAAGCGACCGTGCCGATTGTTCCGGGATTTGTCAGAGAGACGGTTGTGCCTTGAAAGTCAGGAATTTGAAGTTTGCCTTCGCGCGCCCGCTTCACAACATCATCGTAAGCCGCGAGGAACTGAGAGAAGCGCATCTTCTCAGCATTCTTGATGTTCGGAACAAGTAGCGTGCGCGAGCCGTCCTTTTTCGCTATGTCAATTGCGACTCCAAGATTGACGCTCTCACGACGAAGCCGTGAGGGTTGATTGTTCACAACTTCAAAGCCGTCGTTTAGTTGCGGAAAATCTTCTAATGCTCGGACAATTGCCCAGGCGACAATGTGCGTGTAAGAGGCTTTGCCTCGTCCCGTCTCTTGCAGATGTTTGTTGATGATACGTCGATTCTCGTCCAACACTTTGACTGGAACGCGGCGGTTCGATGTTGCGGTCGGAACAGAGAGACTCGTCTCCATGTTCTCAACAATCTTGAGTGCGCCGCCACGAATTGGCGTTGCGTTCTCGACCACTTCGGCAGGAGTCGGCGCAGGTTGACGCGCTGGTGCAGTTGTAGCAGTAGCGGGCTGCGTTGCAGCAGCAGCGGTTGCAGTCGCACCCGCGCCATCGCCGCTCGTCTGCGGCGTAGCGCGCCCGTTCTCTTGCACTTGCGCGCCGCCCAGAAGTTCCGCGAAGTATGCGCGCCATGATTCGTCAACGAGCGCTGGGTCGTTGCGAAAGCGGCTCAGGAGTCCTTCGACGTAAGTTGCGTTTGCCCCGAAGTTCTCCGCTATGAATTCCGACAGGTCTGCTCTGTTCTGTTGTTGGCTCACTTGGATTAGTCACCTCCGGCTGAAAACTTTAGAGAGTGAAAGTTTTCTTACTCTCTGCTTTTCAGCACAACGTTTCCAAAAAAGCTTTGAAACAATAGACTATCACCTTCCGCATTCGATTGCATCCGGCACAGAAGGGCTGTCTCTCTAGAATTATTGTTTAATTTTAGAACGCAGAATGATATGCTCTGCCGCGCCACCTTAACAATAGTCAGCCTTTTATTGAGGAGACATAAAGCCTATGGAGTACGCCAGGACAGTACCTTTCACGGGTAAGTCAGCGAAGGCTTTGGACATAGCCAGATTAACTCTTCTTCCTTTAGGCTTTCAGGTCACATCGAGCAGCGACTACGAATTGCGCGCAACTGGTCCGGGCATCAACAGCACAAGAGAGAATCCGCTGAAAGGTATCTCAGAGGCCGCGATCATCGTCCGTTCTTCAGCGATAGAGATGCAGGCCGCGCTCGGCGGCGTCAGAAAGATGAAGATGTTTCTGACGTTCTTTCCGCTAGGAATGGGGTTATTATTTCTGATTGTGTTCGGAGTCCTGGCTCTGAGCGTTCCAGCATTTCGTCACGTATGGGTCTTTCTGATTCCACTTGCGGCGCTTGCTCCCTGGCTCTTCATCTCGCCCATGATGATTCGCATGATTGAGCGTAGAACCAATCAGGCCATAGACACGCTCCTGAATAACATGGTCATGTTAGCGAAAGACTACTAAAAGAGTCTTGAGTCTATCGAGTCTAGCGAAAAGGCGGCTTTTGACTCGACAGACTCGATAGACTCAATAGACTGTTTATATGAAATCAAAAGATAAATCTTTCAACGACAAACAGACCTCGCGCAGACAGTTCGCAAAGTCTGTAGCTTCGACATTGCTCGCCGCTCCGCTCGCCGCGTCGTTAGCGAAAGGTCAGACGCCGACGAAGAAAGAACCTGTCGCGCCGCCGAACCCGCTGCCTACACAGACGCCGCAGAAGCCTTCCGCCTTGGCCGAAGCCTACACGGAAGTTGCTCGCCTGCGCTTTGAGCATCTGACGCCTGAACAATTAGAGCAGGTCAAACGAAGAATAGACGGCTACGTTCGCAAAGACGGCACGACCGACCGCCTGCGCGCAGTGAAACTAAAGAACAGCGACGAACCCGATTTCACATTCAGCGCGGGATAAACGTTCGTCTCTTACTTTTACCTTTTGCCTTTTAACTATGCTCTCTGACGACATTCTCTTCTCTTCGATCACGGACCTTGCAACACAGATTCGCTCGCGGCGACTCTCGCCCGTTGAGTTGACTGAAAGTTATCTTCAACGTCTTGAGACAATCGGCAAGCGTTTGGGCGCTGTGGCAACCGTCATGCGCGACTCTGCGCTTGGGGAAGCGCGCGAGGCTGAAAGCGAGATACGGCGCGGGCGCTATCGCGGACCACTTCACGGTATTCCATACGGCGCGAAAGATTTGCTTGCGACTCGAAATGCAAAGACCACCTGGGGCGCATCGCCTTACAAGGACCAGCAGTTTGACGAGGACGCGACAGTCATCAGAAAACTGCGCGAATCGGGCGCGATTCTCGTTGCGAAACTCGCAATGATAGAGCTTGCGGGCGGCATGGGCTACAACGAAGCGCAGGCATCTTTGACGGGCGCGTGCAAGACGCCCTGGAACGAAGACTACTGGAGCGGCGGCTCTTCTTCCGGTCCGGGTTCTGCGACGGCTGCCGGGCTTGTAGCCTTCGCAATCGGTTCTGAAACGTCTGGCTCGATTATCACTCCGGCGGCTTACTGCGGCATCGCAGGTCTTCGTCCAACCTACGGCGCAGTCTCGCGTCAGGGCGCGATGGCATTGAGTTGGACGCTGGACAAACTTGGTCCGATGTGTCGAAGCGCGAAAGATTGCGGGATTGTGTTTGAGGCTATTCGTGGACATGATCCGCTCGACCCGACTTCAAAATACGGCTCAACTTGGACAGGCATGGGCACTATGCTGACATTGACTAGCAACCGCAAGACCCGTATCGGTAAAGAGAAGTCAGTTAGCGGACAAGTCAAACCTTATGGCAATCTGCGCATAGCAGTGATGAAAGATTCTTACGAGAAGGCGCAACCAGAAGTTAAAGAGAATTTTCTGCGCTCGCTAGATGTCTTGAAAAAATTTGCGACCATTGAGATGGACGTTAAGCTGCCGGATTTTCCTTACGGGGCGGCAGTCGGGACGATTGTTGATGCGGAAGGAGCGAGCGCGTTTCGTGAGTTGATTGAATCAGGGCGCGTGCAGGAACTCGCTTCGCCCAGAGGAAGGCTCGGCGGCTATCCGGCATCACTCATCACGGCTGTTGATTATCTACATGCGATGCGTCTTCGCGCTCCTATGCGAAGGGCTTGGCGAGAGATGTTCTCGAAGTATTCTATCCTGGTCGCACCGTCGCGCGCGACAGTCTCTTATCCGATCAGCAAGCCTTTCGATCAGGCTTATCCGAACATAGGCGCGTCATCGCCCATAGGTGCGTGCAATCTCGTTGGCGTTCCAGCTATCTCGGTTCCCAACGGCTTCGGCCAGAACAATCTTCCAACCGGAATTCAATTCATTGGTCCGGCTTGGAGCGAGCAGATGTTGATTGATGTCGCGGACAGGTATCAGCAGGCGACCGATTGGCACAAGCGAAGACCGAAGATTTGAACGAATGTGGAATGCGCGTCATGTCAGTACCGCCTGCGGTAGCGGGCGGGTCTTGCTAACCCTACCCGCTACCGCAGGCGGTACTGACATGACGCGCATTGTTAAGCCCCGCTCTTGAGCGGATTCTTGAATGATAGATTAAGTTCGACAGGCACGACGCGCTTGAACGTGAAGAGAAACTTTTTGAAGTGGCCGAAGACATAGACGCGGCCCGTTACGGGCCAGACCGATTTCGGCTCACGCCATTCTCCGATTGCGCCGAGCATTGCGCGCGGCGTGCTGATGTAGATCGTGATAGGCTCAGACAGAGTGACCGGATTTTCGTTCGGTAGATCAAACGGGTGATCGTATTCGCTGACTGTGACGGGCGTGCCGTTCACGTTCATGTCTTCAAAGGTCAGAAAGTCAACGCGGCCTCCCTGCTTGACGGCTGCGCCAGTAACGGGAACTTCGCGCGTGATTCCCAGAGGCGACACGCTCTTAACGTGCGGCTCGCCGAGTTGAATCAAAGCCTCTGTGTTCGATTCATCGCTTGAGCTTTTCTTATCATTCTTCGCACTTCTTTTAACCTCAACGCTCGCAAGCTCAACCTTATAGCCGCGAATCTCTTTAGGGTAATCGCGCGACGAATGAGAGTCATTCGTGCTTGTTATTGAACTTGATTGCTGTGCGAAAGTGAAGGTTGATAGTAGAAGCGCAGCGCACAGGCCGAGCGCCGTAAGCAGTTTATGTTTCCGTTCCCGATTTCCCCTCACGCAATCTTTCATCCTCTTTTTGATTTCGCCCAAGACCGATTGATTGACGCCGAACCGATTGCCGATTGCGGAATTCGGATTGCGGATTTAGAAAAAATATAAGGCAGCATCCAGAGCAAAATGCAGGAGAATGGATAATGCTCTATTTCCTGCCTCCTGCCCTCCATTTTCTCAATCCGAATTCCGCAATCCGAAATCCGCAATCGGCACGTTCTCTAACAGTCGCGGCAGGTCCAGCACGAGAGCGATTGTGCCGTCTCTGAGTTCGGTTGCGCCGCTTATGCCGCGCCAGCGCGAAGTGTGGCGTCCAAGCCCTCGGACCAGTGCTTCCGATTCTCCTTCGACTGCGTCAACGATGATGGCAGCGTGATTCGCTCCGTTCTCTTCCGCTCTTCCAACGCTGCGCGAGACGATGATGACGGGCACGCTCGCGCTTATACTTTCCGCGTCCATAGAAGGTTGCGCCAGAAGCTTTCGCATTTCAATGAGTGGAACTGTAGAGCCGCGCCAGTCCAGTTTCCCTGCGTTGATGTTACGCTCAACATCGGCGGCTGCAATGAAGCCAGTCTCTATGATGCGGCTTGCGTCAATGCAGTAACGATAGCCAGCGGAATTTATGACGAGCGAAGAGATGAGCGCCATTGTCGTAGGCAAGACGATCTCGAATGTCGTCCCACGCCCCGTGTCGCTGGAGACGCGCAACTCGCCTCCGACTTGCTCTACGGCTCTTTCGACAACGTCGAGTCCTACGCCGCGCCCCGAAACATTCGAGATCGAAGCGGCGGTCGTAAAACCCTGTCGGAAGATAAGACGCAGCGCCTGCTCTTTCGTTAACAGCTTTCCGGCTTCAATTATCCCTTGCGCGGCTGCGGCCCGTGTGATGCGCAGAGGATCAATCCCGCGCCCGTCGTCCGAAATCTTAAAGGCGACGCTGTTGCCCTCTGCTCGCGCTTCCAAATGAATAAGCCCGCGCGGACGCTTTCCAATTCTTGCTCGCTCCGAAGGCGTTTCTATGCCGTGGCCCACAGCGTTGCGCAGGATGTGAAGCAGAGGGTCCGCGATTATGTCCGCGAGCGCTTTGTCTAAGCGAACGTGTCCGCCCGCGATTTCAAACTCTACATCTTTTCCAACGGAGCGCGCGGCGATTCGTCCGGCTCGCGCGGCACGCTCAAGCATCTGCGCCACCGCGACCATGCGCAAAGCTATCAACTGCTCTTCCAGTTCCAGAAAGCTTCGCCGCGCTCTCTCAGCGCGCTCGTCAACCGACGCGCGCTCGTTAGGTTGTAGGTTAAATGTCCCGGCGAGGTCGAGCGTGCTCGTGGTCTCCACCAGAAGCTCATGCGCGCGCTCGATGATTGCGTCCAGTTCTGACATCTCGACTCGAACATGCGTCGTTAGTGGCGCGATGGACTGAAGTTGCGCGTTCGCTTGAGAGACTTCGCCATCAGCCTTACCTCTATCTTTCGCGGACGCTCTCGTGGTCGTCAGTTCCGTCATGGAGACTTCGCCGAACGGGGATGCGCGCTTCTTCAACTCTTCTGTTGTAGCCTGAGTCGCGTAGATGATTCTGAAACTGATCTTATCTGGCGCGTCGCTTGCTATTCCGGGCAGAGTCGAGATTACTTCGCCGTCTTCTGCGAGCGCGTCCGATAGATTGCGGAAACTTTTATCGAAGGTTGTGAGATCGAAGCTGACGTTGATAACGAAGAGACGCGAGCCTTCGTCAACCGCTTCACGAAGACGATGCGCGTCATGTTTGCTCAGAGAGCCTGCAATCGCTTCGGGCAAAGGTAAGAGCGCATCTCGCACAGGCGTTGATTCCCGCTCATCGCCCTTTGTCTTCGCTAGATGGCGCAAGCGCTCTACAAGAGACTTCGTATCAGGCTGATTCTCGTTTCGCGCTACGGCGTTCAAGCTCTCTGAGAGAGCATTCGCGGCTGAGTCAAGAGCGTCCATCACTTCATCGTTAAGGTAAACGCGCCCCATGCGAACGCTGTCGAGCAGGTTCTCGAACTCGTGCGCGATATTAGTTATTGACTCAAGCTCTACGGTAGCGGACGATCCCTTTATCGTGTGAACGTGGCGAAAGATACGGCTTAGCAGCTCGCGTCGCGCACGGCCCTCGCCGCGCCGCGCACGCAGCGCCCGTAAATCTCCAAACAGGATTTCCAGTAAATCCTCTGTCTCGGCCAGAAACTCGCGCAGGATCGCGTTGTCCATGAGTGAATAGTAAAAGGGGAAGGGTGAAAGGGTAAAGGGGAAAGGAGTAGAGAAAAGCGATCTACCCTTCGCCTTTGCCCATTTCCCTTTCGCCTTCAGCGCTATTCATGTCTGCTTCTTCCTCGTCTTCTGTTGTCGTGTGTTCCTGCGGGTGCTGTTCGTCCATGTCGCGTTTGATTGCGTCGAGGATGCCGTTGATGAATTGCGTTGCTTCGTAGGTTGAGAAGCGGCGGGCTATCTCAAGGGCTTCGTTTATTGCGACCGTGCGGGGCGTCGGCTCGTGCAGGAATTCATAGACTGCCAGGCGCAAGATATTGCGGTCCACAATAGCCATGCGCGATATGCGCCAGTGCTCTGCGCGCGACTTTATACGCTCGTCCAACTCCTGTAGGTGCGAGAGCGTGCCCACAGCAAGCCGCGTTGCAAAATCGCGCGCAGGCTCTTCCACATCCGCGTCGCCAAGCTCAGTCCAGTAGGTGCGCACCAACTCGTCAGCGCGCGTCCCCGAAACATCAGCCGCAAAGAGCATTTGCAAGGCGCATTCACGCGCCTTACGTCTTGAACCCATGATTACTTAATGCCCGTGAATCGTAAATCGTGAATGGGTGAATCGTTCTTCTATTTACGATTCACGATTTACGTCTTTATAAAGATTTACCAACTCGACAGCCGACATTGCGGCCTCGAACCCCTTGTTGCCTGCTTTCACACCTGCGCGATCAATCGCCTGCTCAAGCGTATCTGCCGTGACGATGCCGTAAACTACTGGAACATCCGTCTCCATCGCGGCCTGCGCGATTCCCTTCGTTACTTCCGAAGCGATGTACTCGAAGTGCGGAGTCTCGCCGCGAATGACTGTGCCGACGCAGACAAGAGCGTCCCATTTGCCGCTTGCTGCGAGCCGCTTTGCCAGAAGCGGAATCTCGAAAGAACCTGGGCAGCGAAAAACCTCCACAGACTTTTCATCTGCGCCCAAACGCTCAAGAGCATCGAGCGCGCCCTCTATGAGCCGCGATGTCAGAAAATCATTCCAACGACTCGCAACCACAGCGAAGCGAAACCCTTCGGCATTGAGACGACCTTGATGAATTAGGGGCTGCAAAAGTTTTCCTAAATGCTCCTGATAGAATTTAAGAGTGAATGCATGAGAAGTATAAAGAAGGCCGTGACGAGTTACAAGTGACAGGTGACCAGGAGGATGTCCTATCAGCTATCATCTTCCTTTGAACACAGGAGCGCGTTTTTCCAAGAATGCGCGCGTGCCTTCGCGCATGTCTTCTGTTTCAAAGAGTGTGCTGAAAAGTTCTGCTTCCAACTCAAGGCCATCTTCGAGCGTCATGCAAAGCCCGCGCGTGACGGCTTCAAGACAGGCGCGTATTGCTAGCGGCGAGAGTTTAAGGACCTTCTGCGCGAGCGATTCTGCTTCTGTGATGAGTTGCGCAGGATGAACGACGCGATTAACCAACCCAACTCGCAGAGCTTCGTCAGCCGAAACTTCTGCGCCCGTCAACATCATCTCAAGCGCACGCCCGCTGCCTGTCGCTCGCGCGAGCCTTTGCGTTCCGCCATAAGCCGGAATTACGCCGAGCTTGATTTCCGGCAGACTGAAGCGCGCATTTGTTGAAGCGATGCGTATGTGACACGCGAGCGCAAGCTCGAAGCCTCCGCCCGCAGCAAGACCATTCACAGCGGCGATGACAGGCACGCCGCAATGCTCGATTTGTTCGCACACCGCCTGCCCACGCTTTGCCACACTCCGTGCTTCTTCCGCAGCAATCGTCGCAAGTTCAGCGATGTCCGTGCCCGCGCTAAAAGCTCTGCGTCCCTCGCCCGTCAA
>QHXM01000181.1 GCA_003222945.1 Acidobacteriota bacterium | reverse complement strand
CTGCTGCTCATACTGTATGCATTCGTTCAAACGCTTCACCTTCCGCCGGGAGACTCGACCGGCGCGAATCTCAAACAGTGGAGCGCAATCAGCGCAGACCCTTACGCAACATGGCTCTCTGTGCTTAAACTGCTTGCGCTGACTATCGCAGGAGTCCTGCTCATTCGTTATACCTGTAGCAGGCGAAGGCTTCGCGCGCTTCTTTTCACACTCATCATTGTGGGACTTGCGAGCGCGCTTTTCGGTATCTTGCGGCAGACGACACAACACAGTCAGGGCTTCTTTCTTCCAGCCCTTTCGCCCGGCTCAGGCTACGCTCAGTTTATCAATCGCAATCATTTCGCTTATCTGGCGGAGATGACGCTTGGATTGACTCTGGGGCTAATCATCTACGGAGGCGTCAGGCGCGAGCACGTGCTTATATACCTTGCGATGGCGCTGGCGCTATGGGCATCTCTTGTTCTGTCGAACTCTCGCGGCGGACTTTTCAGTATGCTCGCGCAGATACTTTTCCTCGCGCTTCTTTTCACATTTGCAGGAGTGAAGCGAGAGCGCGGGACGAAAGGGCTGGAAGAGCGCTCTAGCCTTCGGCGCATCAGCCGCACGGCTCTTCTTCATCCGCTAATCATACTCTGCCTGATCGCAACCGTTTTCATAGGCGCTGTCTGGATAGGCGGCGAAGCGCTCACCTCACGCCTTGAGACTGTGTCGAGCGAGATTACGCCTGAAAGAAGCGCTGGTAATGGAAGTGTGGGGCGGCGCGATATTTGGCGCGCTACGTGGCAGATGATTAAGGACCACCCTCTCACGGGCGTAGGCTTTAACGGCTACTGGTCCGCTATACCTCAGTATCATGATGCATCCGGCGAGAGCACACCGCAGCAGGCTCATAACGATTATCTTGAACTATTGGCGAGCGGTGGAATTATAGGAGTCATATTCATCGCATGGTTTCTGGTCCTTTTAATCAAAGCCATAAGACGAAGCTTTCAAGCGGCGGATTCTACAGCCCGCGCTGTAAGCCGTGCAGCCGTCGTGGGGCTTTTCGGTGTCGCCGTTCATAGCCTCGTCGATTTCGGTCTGCACGTGACCGTAAACGCGCTTGTCTTCACAGCCCTTATAGTAATCGCCGTCTCCGGCAGAAGAGAAATAATGGATGAAAAGCAGAATTCCGCAATTCAGTATAAAAGAAACTCTGTAGATGCTGTCTCAGCCCTTTCCATTCTGACTCCTGTATTCTGCTTTTATTTCATTGCTTTTTACTTTTATCGGCAGTAAACTTCCGGTCGCTTTCAACGTTTCTTAATCGCGCGGCAGTTTCGATTCAATCGTCAGTCGAACTTAGATCAGAGGAGTTCTCACAATGCGTCACATTTTGAAGAAAGCATCTGAAACGTTAGCGCTTCTCGTCATCTTCGCCTTGCTACAGGTTTACGTCCTGGCGACTCCCATAGCCACAACCACGAACACTGCGAATGATGCCCGGTCGAATGTCGCACCAAGCGCTCTGCTCTTCGGAAGGCTGTCAACTTTCGGAGCGGGAAAGGTCTCGGTCAACGGTAACGAGGCCGCGTCGGGCACTACCATTCTTTCAGGCGCGCAGATTGAGACGCCTGAAGCTACTGGAGCGACTGTTACTTTAGCCTCTGTCGGCACTCTAGACATTGCGCCGAAGACCACGTTGACGGTCACATTCAATAAAGGCAGCGTCACGGTCAATGTCATCGCGGGCGATGCGCGTTTGACCACTGAAGAAGGTGTTAGAGGAACGTTGACCACGCCAGACGGAAAGACAGAGGTGACGGACGCCAAAGGCAGCGCATCCGTCGGCACGACCATGTATGCGGCGGACGGCGCAGGAAGCCCGCAGCCGAACCGCGCCTGTCGAATCCTTCACATACCCTGCGCGCTCTTTTGGGCTATGGTAGGTGGCGGCACTCTGGTCGCTCTGTACTACGCTTTCTTTAGAGGCAACAATCCGAGCCAAAGTACGCCGTAATAATCTAAACGCTGCGCGCGCGCCCTTCGTGATTCCAGTGCCCTCCTTGCAAATGGAGGGCACTTTTTTATTTGCGCTTATGAAAAAGGCAAGCTATCGCCTTAGAGCCTACTGTTCTCTACCAGAGGGAATACTATGTCAACTCTTCAACCCAATTCATCGCGTTTATCCAGTATGCAGGTGATTCGCTTCTTGGTTGCCGCAATCGCCCTCTGCTTCCTTGTCGGCGCAACGTTCTTTGCCGCTCGCGCAGGTCTGTCAAAGATGGATACAAAAGCGGCCCTGACTTCCGGCTCGCTCACGGCAGCAGAGCGCGCCGTTGATTTAACTCCATCAGACCCGGACGCTCACTACGCGCGCGCCCTTGCGCTCTCCTTTAATGGCGAGGAGCGTGAAGCCGTTAAGGAGTACGAACGGGCCGCCGTCTTGCGACCGCGCGACTATTTTCTATGGCTCTCGCTCGGCGCTGCGCGCGACGAGGCGGGGGACGAAGCGGGCGCGCTCGCTGCTTTCCGCGAGGCCGTTCGACTCGCTCCCTTTTACGCTCAGCCGCATTGGCAACTCGGAAACGTGTTGTTGCGCGCCGGGCACATGGACGAAGCATTTGTGGAGATGCGCCGCGCAGCAGAGAGTAATTCGTCGCTCACGCCTCAACTGATTGACCTTGCATGGACCATCTATAACGGCGACGTTTCATCAGTTGAAAAGGCCATCGAGCCGCAAACTGCACAGGCGCGTGTCGCGCTCGCGCATTTCGCGGCCAGGCATGGAAAGAGCGTTGATGCGGCTGGAATCTTTCGTTCAATTGAGAACGTTTCCGAAGATGACAGGCGCGCGTTTCTAACAGAGCTTCTGGCGGCAAAAGATTTTCGCGCGGCTTATGAAGTCTGGTCGAAAAAGGATGTGCGCGTTGAAGCGGGCTTTACGGACGGCGGATTTGAAGAGCAGGTGAATCTGGATGAGACAGGATTCGGCTGGCGCATTGCGCGGGACGTTCAAGCCGTGCGCGTCTCCGTTGATAACGTTCAGCCGCACGGCGGAAAGAGTTGCCTGCGACTTGATTGGAAAGGGGATGCGAACCCATCCGTTCCTGTAATCCAGCAACTCGTTCTGGTTGAGCCGGGCGCGCGTTACCGTCTGCACTTTTCTGTTCGCACAGATCAATTAGTGACGGGCGGCCTTCCTCTGGTAGTCATCTCAGACCCTGCTACAAATGATTCTCACGAACTCGCTCGCTCCAATCCTTTCAAAGGGCGGACGAGCGCGTGGCAAGACTACGCAGTTGAATTCATTACGGGTAAAGAGACTGAGGCTGTCGTCGTCTCGCTCAAGCGGCAAAGCTGTAGCAGCAATCCCTGTCCAATCTTCGGGAGCATTTGGCTGGACGATTTCTCGCTCGATAAATTATGAATAAAGCGGGCAGGCGCGCTATTATAATCGCTCTTAACATTTTCTAGTGAGCGAGCGAATATTTACTGTGGAGGATGGAGGTGAGCTTACCGCATTCGCAAACTATTTATAGCGCGGAAGAGTATCTGGCGATTGAGCGCGAGGCTGTGGAACGCCATGAATATCTTGATGGAGAGATTTACGCAATGGCGGGCGAAAGCCCTGAGCACGGAGCAATCTGCGTTAATCTCACCGGACAACTTTACGCTCAATTAAGAGGAAGCCCGTGTCAGTTGTTCTCCAAGGACATGAAGGTCCGCAGCGGTCCGGCCCCTCAGCGCAGCCATACCACAAAAGGACTGTTCCCTTATCCCGATCTAATAGTCGTTTGCGGCGAGTTGAAATTTCATGACGAGCATCGTGACGTGCTGTTGAATCCGACGCTCATCATTGAAGTCTTATCGCCGACGACCGAAGCTTTCGATCGCGGTGAGAAGTGGCTGCGGTATCAGAGGTGGCTGCCGGAGCTTTCCGATTACGTCCTTGTTTCACAATCAATGCCGCTAATAGAGCACTTCAATCGTCAGTCGGGCGGCGCGTGGCTCTATTCATTTGTGAATGAGCTTGAAGGAAGTCTAAACTTGCGTTCGATTGATTGCTCATTGCATCTGGCAGAGGTCTATGATCGCGTTTCATTTCCGGTCGAAGAGATTGAGGAGCAAGCGGATGAGGATATTTCAACAAACTAACCAGCAAAGGGAGGAATAAGATGGCTAGAAAAAGAGGGAGCGGCGCGACGAACGCTGCTATGGACGCGGGCCGCGAAGCGCTCAACCAGACCGTAGAGGTGGCGGGCGAGGTTATGCAGCAGACCTCTAAAGTTGCGGGAGCGGCAGTTGACGCCGTATCAAACGTGGCATCGCCCGTCGTCAATGCCGTGATGCCCGGCGGCGGTCGTCGTAGAGGCGACGGAAGGTCTGCCACGCGAAGCGCGAAGAGGACTATAAAGAAGGGCGCGCGCGAGAATAAGAGGTTGATTCGTAAAGAGGCAGAAGCAGCCAACAAGGTAACGAACCGCACCGCAAAGGCCGCGAGCCGCGTTACGAAAAAGACAGGCAAGGCGGCAAAGTCTGCCGCAAGAGCCGCGACTCGTTCTACCGGAAACAAGAGAAAGGGTTCTGGGAAGAGGACCAGAAAGAGCTAAAGATTTCAATAAGCATATTTGTGCGCTTAAGGCACAGGCTGGAAGATAGCCCGCACGCTTCGAACCGTGCGGGCTATCTTTTTTTATACCGCTTCGGACGGCTAAAGCAATCCTTCAAACAGCTTCTCAAGCTCACTACGCTCTTCAAACTTCACTGGCAAGGCTTACACACTCTCTGGTAATCTTACTTCATCCCCGAAAAGGAGAAGTGCAATGAGGCTAATAGAGCATATCAGTCTGCTTTCAATTCTATTCCTGACGTGCGCGATTTCGGCCTCTGCGCAGAATCCTGCGAGCGCTTCACAAACGGTTGAGAATCTGCGCGCGCAGCTTCAGGACGTGCAATCGAAAGAGGAGACGCTTTCGGCACGCTCGCGCCAACTGGACGAAGACTTAAAGCCAGAGAACATAGAGAAGTATTTTGCCTTAAACGGCTCAACGCACCCGGAAGAGTTGCGCGAGCAGCGTCGTCGGCAACTCGAAGCAGAAAAGTCGAACATCACGGCGCAGCTAGATCAACTGGCAGCAAGCCGCGCACGACTTGAATCCGCTATCGCAACCGCCGAAGCAGCCGCCTATCGCCAGAGTGCTGGAAGCGCACCTTCCGTCGCCCAGCCGCAGGGAGATGTCAGCGGCAATCAAACTAACGGAACATCACGGGCGCGCACTACGCATCGCACGCAAAGAAAGCACGCACGCCGCGCAAGGGCAAAGCATTAAGAGTAGTCCGCGCGCCGTCTAGAGTTGTGAGTCCATATCTGGATGATTGGCGAACCTCTGCTTTATTCAAACGCGGAAGCGCGGGCGCTCTCATATGAGAATGGCATGAACGGCAATTTCTCATGCAATGCCGTATATGCACAGGCGCTACAAAATATCTTGACTTCCTTGTTGAATGAGCATATAAGGTCGCCTCATTCACAGGCTCCTTTGCCGAGCGTCACGCGATGCCACAGCGATCAGCCTCTAGCTCTCAGTTATAAATCCATAGGAGAACTCCTATGAATCACTCAAGCAATCCCCGCACA
>QHXM01000094.1 GCA_003222945.1 Acidobacteriota bacterium | reverse complement strand
CTGAATTTTATCCCGAAGATGGACCGGCAGATTTTGATTGACGGCTACAAGCGAATCCTTCAGACCATCTACAGCCCGGAAGAATATTACGAGCGCGTGCGCGCCTCCTTGAGAAACACTTTCTCGTCCGGCTATTCTCCCGCTAAGGCTTTCAAGAAAGAGTACGTCGTAGGATTCTTCCGCGTGCTTTTCAAGCTTGGAATGTTCGACTCTTCGCGCAAAGAGTTCTGGCGATTCCTGCACAGGGTCTATTCCGAAAGGCGCGATTTGATTGGTGATGCCGTTGTGCTGGCGGTCATGGGTTATCATTTCCGCAAAATCACGGAGCAGTATTGCGAACATTAAGCGAAAACGGAAAATTGCTATTGACTGATTGCGGAATTTGGCTTAGAAGAAGTGTAAAAAACAGCAATCTTGCCACGCGTTCTCAAAGATTAATCTTGAGAATTAAGGCATAAATTTTCGACTAAATAAGGAAGAGGGAAGCAGAAGATGACATACGTTGTAGTAGAATTATGCGTTGACTGCAAGTACACGGACTGCGCTGCGGTCTGCCCCGTCGAGGCATTTCACGAGTTGCCGGACCGTCTTTACATCAACGCCGAAACCTGTATTGATTGCGACGCCTGCGTGCCGGAGTGTCCAGTCGAAGCAATATTCCCGGACACGGGCGTGCCTGAGCAGTACGAACACTGGACTCAGATCAATATTGACGAAGCTCCGAAGTATCCGGTCATCAGCACGAAGATTCCAGCGCTTCACGGGCCGAATTGTTCTGGTCCGGCGGAGTAGAGCAAAATTTTCGAGCATGAAAAAAGACCTTCTGGCAGCAGATAAGTTGCCAGAAGGTCTTTCTCTAAAGTTTAGTTTAGACGTTCTGGCGCTCGCTGCCTCTATGCCAATATCTTGTCGGAGAGGGTTCAACTATTTTTTTTACGAACCGGGCTTGGAAACTTTCGTCCATTGTGCGTTTTTAGAAACTAAACCCTGCAAACGGGGAATGAGCCAACGGATTCTGCAAAGAACTATTGACGCTTCATAGCGTTTTGTCATAACCTGCGGGCAAGTAAAATGCGCTCGCGTTAGATGGAGGAGTTCCGAAACTATGCTCTTACGAAAGCAGCCTTTCATCGCCCTGGTCCTTTTGCTCGCTCTGGCAGGCGTCCTGAACGCCCAGACTCAGACGGCGCAAAAGAATAAGAAAGAGAAAGAGATTTTAAGCACAGCGCCAAAACCCGTCATTCAACTCTCGGACCACCCGCTGATATTGACGCCCTGCGCGGATTCAGCCGCCGAGGCGCAGATACCACTGACTGCCACCGTGACGAACTTCAGCACCACGGCGCTCAGATATTCCTGGCGCGTAAGCGGCGGGCGTCTGACGGGCGATGGGCCGAACGCGACCTGGGATCTGTCTGGCGTTTCGCCGGGGACTTACACGGCGCGCGTCGAAGTTGACAACAACCGAGACGACGGCTGTATGGCTTTCACTTCGACTAAGATTGTCGTGCGCGAGTGTCCGCCTCCGCCTGTGCTTTGCCCGAACATCACGGTCAGCGCGCCTGATACGAGTCCGGTCGGCGCACCCGTCACTTTCACGGCGAACGTCACGGGCGGCACGCCCGGCATCACGCCTGTGTTGAACTGGACCGTCTCGGCTGGCACGATCACGAGCGGGCAGGGAACGAATTCAATCACGGTTGACACGACCGGACTCTCAGGCCAGAGCATCACGGCTAGTCTTGCGGTCGAAGGGTTCAAGCTTAACTGCGGCTCTTCGTACACCGTGCAGATTCCAAGACGCATTACTTCCATCTTAAAGGATTTCTACCCGCCGCTTCCGCGCGATGACGAGAAGGCGCGGCTAGACAACTTCGCAATTGCATTGCAGAGCGATCCGAGCGCGAAGGGTTACGTCATAGTCTATGGCGCTGCGCGAACGCCATCTGCCGAAAAGCAGAAGCGAATCAAGCGCGTGGTTGATTATTTGACGGCGACGCGCGGCATTGACGCCTCGCGTCTGGTCACACTCGAAGGCGGAACGCGCGATCAAGTTACGACTGA
The DNA here is from genome assembly GCA_003222945.1 of Acidobacteriota bacterium. Lineage (GTDB taxonomy): Bacteria > Acidobacteriota > Blastocatellia > Pyrinomonadales > Pyrinomonadaceae > QHXM01. The sequence goes on along the minus strand of QHXM01000094.1, from coordinate 14,747 downwards.
ACTCTGGATCGTGCCCTTAGGCGCAGAGCCTCCGGGCAACAAGTAAGGATTTTCTGAAAGCTTTACATGAAGGAGGACTGAGGTTTGTTAATCTCAGTCCTCTTTGTTTTCATGTCTAGAATTTTAGCAGGAACTTTCAGCGCACACGCGCGTGTCAATGAACGACAAAACCGATTCGTGCTAATGTAGGCACGACAGGCTATTGAACTCTGTAGATTGAAGGAGAAGTCCATGATTCACACGCTCAAATTCACGCGCGCCGTTCTAACCGCTCTCTTGCTTCTAACATTCTCGCTCGCAGCATCACACGAAGCCCTTGCTCAAAATGATAACTCGTCGCAGGCAGGTGCGAAGACAAAAGCGGAAGACGCGGCGGGCGTTGAAGTTCAACTTTATCTGCTCGTCGCAACAAAATCGCCCACTGGTGATGAAGAAAAATTGCCTTCATCGCTTGATGCAGTCGTCAAGCAGTTGCGATCAACATTCCCATTCAAGAGTTATCGTCTGGCGGCGACGCTTCTCAATCGCGTGAAGGACGGCGGGAAACTGAGCGTGCGCTGGGCCGGAGGCTCTCTGCTGCCAACCGCTGGCGCGACGAACGCTACGCCCGGCTTCAACGAATTTAATCTAGGCCGTCTGAGATTGGTTCAGGACGACGCGGGGCGTGAGGGGATTGAGATGCTCAACTTCTATTTCGGCGCTCGCATCCCCATACAACTTCCTGCTATAGCCAGCAATGGAAACACCGCTCCCATCGTTCAATACGAGAGCACAGGCATCACAACGGACATAACGGTGCGTGAAGGCGAGCCGACAGTAGTTGGAACTTTGAACGTGCCGTCAGGCGATGCTCTCATTATAGTGGTCACTGCTAAAAGACCCGCGAAGTGAAACCTTAAGTTCTCGCTCTCTTCGATTGCACTAAAAAGGCTGCCAGACAGGTAACGTGAATGGCCTCTCCCAAACCCATTCAAATTACCGTCTGGCAGCCAACCAAGCGGCTCAGGATTCTTATCCCTTCCCGCTAAAACGAATCAACGCTTGCTACGACCGGCTAAGCAACTTTTTCAGTTTGTCTGAAAGTCTGACGAGCCTGCTCGTTGGCAACAGCCGTGCCAGCAATAGATTGTCGGTTGCGAATGGTCTTTGGTGAGTAAGCTATTTGACCGCGCAGATGATAGATGATTAAGCCGGAATTAGTGGCTTGACTCTACAGTAATCGAATTCAAATGAGCTTAAACGACATTGATATTTGAAAGCTCTTTCCGCGCTTTTACTCCATCCCGTCTGCACATCAATAAAGGGGCGCGCGCCGCAGTTTGCCGCAGCACGCTTCCGTAGGCTGCTGCGTTTTGCAACCGCTCGCTCTCCAACTTTTGGCGAACGGTTAGCCGCTCGGTTCTTGTCCAATCCTTTACTCAGACTCCTTGCACCTGTCTAATTGCTTTCATCCACTAAAAAACTTTTCTTCTTCTCTGTCAGTAACATCCCTTCCTTCACCAAGAGATTGCCTGAACTCCAGCCGGAGCAATTACACTTCTCAAAATTTTAACCGGGCCTTCTTTGAATGCCTGTGGAAAAGATAGAGAGCGAACTGGTATGAAGCTTGCCATAGGGCGCAAGAAGTTAGGCGCGATTGTTCCCGTTCATTTAATCAAAGCCCGCAATCCTGAAAACCGAAAGCAATAAGGAGCAGCCGGAGTGACAACCATTAAGCTTTACCGCAACAGCATCAGGCTCGCTCTTATTCTGCTGCTGGCCTCAACAATCGTTTTCGCTCTCGACGAGAAGGGAGTCATGGCGCAATCCTCACGGACAGCATCCGCTAAACTTTCGCCGGACTTAGCAGAGCGCATGCGCGAGAAAGAGGGAGGCTCAAACGTAAACGTCATAGTCCAATTCAAGAATCAGCCTACCGGCCTTCTGGATTCTATGCTCCTTAACCTTGGCGGGAAAATCATACGCAAATTGAACAACCTCAATGCCCGCGTATTGAGAATCCCTGTCAAAGCCGTAGAAGCTCTTGCGAGCCACAGCGAAGTCCGCTTCATCTCTCCAGACAGACGCTTGAACACGCTAGGCCACGTCACGACGACAACAGGCACTGAGGCTGTGCGCGTGCAGACCACAACGTCTCTGCTGGGGCTTATCACGACCACAACGCAGCTTGACGGGACGGGCATTGCCATAGCAATCGTTGACTCCGGCGTTGATGCGAACCACGTTTCGTTATTGGATAGCAACGGCATTAGCCGCGTCCGTGTCAGTCAGGATTTTACGGGTGAGAATCGCACGGATGACGTTTACGGTCACGGCACGCACGTCGCTTCTATTGCTGCCGGAAACAATCAGATTTCAAACGGCGCTTACACAGGCATTGCTTCAAACGCCAGTCTCATAAATCTTCGCGTTCTGGATTCAAACGGCATAGGTTCAACCTCAGCGCTTCTCTCCGCGCTCGATTGGATATTGACCTATCACACGGCCTACAACATTCGCGTAGTCAATCTGAGTCTGGGAACACCCGCCATTGATACATACAGTAATGATCCGGCGTGCCAGGCAGTGCGCCGCCTTGTTGACGCAGGAATAGTCGTCATCGCGGCGGCAGGAAATAACGGCAAGGATTCAAGCGGCACAAAAACCTACGGGCAGATTCACAACCCGGGCAACGAGCCTTCCGCGATCACGGTCGGAGCTTCCAACTCTTTCGGCTCGGATGCGCGCGACGACGATTCAATCACCACCTATAGCTCTCGCGGTCCGACGCGCAGCTACTCAGTGGACGACGCAGGGCTGAATCATTACGACAACATTATCAAGCCAGACCTGGTAGCGCCCGGCAATAAGATCGTCGGCGCTGCTGCGCCGGGCAACTATCTGTTGACGAGTCACCCGGATTTGGATGCAGGCGTTAGCTCGGTTAATAACCGGCAGATGATGTACCTGTCAGGGACATCTATGGCTACGCCTGTTGCGGCGGGCGCAGCCGCTCTGCTTATTCAAGCCAACCCGACATTGACGCCGAACATGGTCAAAGCGATTTTGATGTACACGGCGCAGCCTCTTGTTGGCTACAACACGTTCGAGCAGGGCGCGGGCGAGCTTAATGTTGAGGGCGCGGTTCGTCTTGCTAAGTTGGTCAGAACAGATTTGACATCGTTCACGGCGACGGGCACGCCGCTTCTGACGACAAACACGCCGCCCGTTTCGCGCACGACCATAGCAGGGCAGACATTTAATTGGTCAAAGGGCATCGTCTTAAATCACACTTACGCGACCAGCGATGAGCTAATTACGAAGTACCAGAAAGTTTACGGCACAGGCTTTGTGCTGAGCGATGGCGTTACAGAGAGCCAATCTGCGCAGAGCGTTAATAGTGCGATGATGACGAGCGGCGTCATGCTAGGCTCAAGCATTCTGACTTCTGACGGAACATCTGTGTCCGGCGGCACAAGTTTTCTTGATGCGAATGTGTTGCTTGGTAACGGGATCCTTATAGGCGATGGAATCTTGATCGGCGACGGGATTCTAATCGGCGACGGGATATTGATTGGCGATGGAATCTTAATCGGTGATTCCATGAGTGGCGGAGACGATACCGATTGCATGAGGTAGGGAGTGATGAAGGTTGACTGTGGGATGAATTACTGGAATACTAACGTCCCCCGACAATCTCTCCCTTATTGTATCCACATCGAAAAATGATTTTCTAAATCTGCTTAGGTCGAGTTTTGCGTTAACCCCCCGACGCTGAACTTTGAAAGGTACGAAAGGCTCTCGCCTTCGTGCCGTGTGCGGTTTTCAGAATTACGCTTGTGAGTTGTGAGCGATTCTTCTTGACCGCCTGAATAAGGAGGAATCAGGTGAACAGGTTCAAGGTTTCCCTCGTCACGACATCGGTCAGCATCATGCTGTTGTTGATCTTTACGTGCGCCGGTAACTTGGTAACAAATCACGCGAACGCGCAGGGCAATTCGCAGGCGAAAGACAAGCTCTCGTCTGACTTGCGCGATCTGGCGCACGGCGCGAAACCGGACGCGCGCGTCACAGTTATCATTCAATTCAATAACACTCCGGGCAACGCCTTTGACTCTCTCCTCCAATCTCAAGGCGGTCGCGTGAAGGCCCGATTAACCAACTTGAATATGCACGTGCTCGAACTTCCTGCACGCGCAGCCGAAGCTTTAGCCGCTCGTCCCGAAGTCGGGTTCATCTCTTTAGATAGAGAGAACGTTGCCTTCGGTCACATCTCTTCAACCACAGGAGCGGATGCTGTTCGCACTACGAACGGTACTACGACGGGCGGATTAGATGGCAGCGGCATAGGCGTAGCCGTGCTGGATTCCGGCATTGACACGACCCATAAAGCTTTTCTGGACAAGAGCAATGGTTTGCGCGTGGTCAAAAGTATTGATTTCACGGGCGAAGGTCGCACGGATGACCCATACGGTCACGGCACGCACGTGGCTTCCATAGCAGCGGGCAATGCGCGCATCTCGAATGCCGAATACACTGGTATTGCTCCGAACGCCAACATAATCAACCTGCGAGTGCTTGGCGCGACTGGCTCAGGCAATGTGTCTGCCATGTTGAGCGCGCTCGATTGGGTGATGACTAATCGCTCGCTCTACAACATCCGTGTCGTCAACATGAGTCTGGGCGCTCCGGCGATTGATTCTTACAAGAACGATCCCATTTGCAAGGCCGTGCGCAAACTGGTTGACGCGGGCGTCGTCGTAGTCGCAGCCGCAGGAAACAACGGCAAGAACGGAGCAGGGCAGAAAGTTTACGGCGAGATTCATAGCCCGGGGGATGAGCCTTCGGCCATCACGGTCGGAGCCGCAAACAGTTTCGGAACAGACGTGCGCTCAGATGATGATATAGCAAGCTATAGCTCTCGCGGTCCGACGCGCGGCTCATGGACCGATGCGTTTGGCTTAAAGCACTACGACAATCTTATCAAGCCGGATTTGGTTGCGCCGGGCAACAAACTGATCTATGCCGAAGCGGTGGACAATTATATTGTCACGCAGAATCCTTCATTGGACGCAGGCGTCAGTCCCGTTGACGGACGAAAGATGATGTACATGAACGGCTCGTCAATGGCTACGCCTGTTGCGGCGGGCGCAGCCGCTCTACTTATTCAAGCCAACCCGACATTGACGCCGAACATGGTCAAAGCGATTTTGATGTACACGGCGCAGCCTCTCGCTAACTTCAACATGCTGGAGCAGGGAGCGGGCGAGATTAACATCGAAGGCGCTGTAAGGTTGGCAAAGCTTGTGCGAACAGATTTGTCTGCGACAACAACAGTCGGCGCACCGCTTTTAACGACCATCACTCCGCCAGTGCCGCAGTCAACCATCGCTGGCTATACCTTCAACTGGTCGCAAGGGATTATTCTCAACTACGGCTACGCGAGCGGCCTTGATCTAATCACCAAATATCAAGGCATATACGGCGCTGGGGTTCTCATAGGCGATGGCGCTCGCGTCTCAAACGGAGTGCTCATAGGCGACTCTACGAAACTAACCACAGGGGTCTTAATCGGCAACAACGTCATAACGAGCGCGGGCGTGCTCATTGGTGACGGCACCATCTTTATGAGTTCGGGCGTGCTCATCGGCGATGGTGTTTTAATTGGCGATGGAGTCTTGATAGGCGACGGCGTGCTCATTGGCGACGGCGTTCTTATAGGCGACAGCACGTTTCACTCAGACGCAACCACGCAGGCCATGTCCGCTACGACGAATGGCGACGGCACGTCTTCCATGCCCGTTGTAACGGACACAGGCGTTGATTATCTGGGTTACTGAAAAAGTTTTACGCGCAACACTTGGCCCTCGCGGAGTTATGACCACTAGCAAGTTGAGGACTCGTGAATGAGTATGACAAAAATTTCTCCCATAAGAACGGAAGAGCTTGAGGCGATTGCCACATTAACGGCTGCGCCGGACTCGTTATCCGTTCACCTCCTTAGAGGCGAGAACAAGCAAGAGGTCCTTGCCTTTTTAGCAGAGCGTCCCCTTCACACAGTCGTCATGGCAGGGCACATACGCGATAACGGGCTGGAGAGTGAGCTTAATCGCGGCCAGTTTCATGCCTGTCGAAATGGAGAAGGCCGTCTTGAAGGCGTAGCTTTGATAGGCCATGCGACGCTCGTTGAAGCTAGAAGTGAAGCGGCACTCGCGGCCTTCGCACGCTTAGCGCAATCTTGCCCGGACGCTCATCTGATTATGGGCGAGCAGGAGAGGATAGAGCGTTTCTGGCACTACTACGCTAAGCCCGGCCAATTGCCCAGACGCGTTTGCCGCGAGCTACTTCTTGAACAGCGCTGGCCTGTTGAAGCGCTTGAGCCTGTGCCCGGTTTGCGCCTTGCCTCGCTCGCAGAGCTTCAAGAGGTGATGCTGGTTCAGGGCGAGATGGCTTTTCAGGAGAGCGGAATCAATCCAATGAAAGTTGATCTTCCAGGCTTCAGTCTTCGTTGCTCTCGCCGCATAGAGCAGGGGCGCGTATGGGTATGGATGGAGGACGGACGTTTGATATTCAAGGCAGACGTAATCTCCGACACGCCCGAAGTAATCTATCTGGAAGGCATCTACGTCAACCCTGATGTGCGCAGTCGGGGCTACGGCGCGCGCTGCATGTCGCAACTCGCCCGTGTGCTGTTGCAGCGAACAAACTCTCTTTCGATTCTTGTGAACGAGCAGAGCCAAAGGGCTGCGGCATTCTTCGACCGCACAGGTTTCAAGCTTCGCAGTTGCTACGACACAATCTTCCTTGAACAAAGGGGAGCATGAAGGCTCTTGATAGGACTTTGAAGAAAGCAGGCGATTTTCGTTTCAAGCTGGGGGTGGAAAAGATGAGTAAAGACGTTAAGAGCAGACAGCGTTTTACGATTCCGTACATGTGGTTGATTATCTCAACGGGCGCGGCGGCTTCCCTGTTCGCCGCAGTTCGTCTCCAGAGCGCGCATCTGGACCTGCGCTTTCTACTGCTGGCTTTCATCACGCTCGTTCTAGGGTCGCGTCTCTCGGTCCAGATTCCGCGCCTAAGCTCTCACATCTCTGTCTCCGACACACTCATCTTTCTGACGATGCTGCTCTACGGCGGCGACGCTGCGATACTTCTGGCTGCTGCCGAGGGCTTATGCTCATCGTTTCGCTTCAGCAGGAAGGCCATGACCATCATGTTCAACTCAGCCGTCATGGCAACGACGACATTTCTTACGGTCTCGGTGATGAACCTCTTCTTCGGCTCTCTTGCAGAATTGCCGCATCTGGATTATTCCGTCAACTACGTGAGCGCGCTCTGTGTGATGGCGCTCGTGCAGTACATAGCCAACTCCGGTCTCGTTGCGGTTCTTGCGGCCTGCAAGACGGACCAGCCGGTCCTTCACACCTGGACGAAATATTATCTCTGGACATCCATCACCTATTTCGCAGGAGCGTCCGCCGCCGGAATCATAGCCAAGCTCGTCAGTGTCGTGGGCTTCTTCGCCGTTGTCGCAATCATCCCGATCATAGTCTTCGTCTATTTCACCTATCGCACATATCTTAAAAACATAGAGGTCGTTGCGGCGGCTGCCAAAGCGGAAGCCGAATCGGCTGCACGCGCGGAGGCCGCAAAGGCTCAGACCGAACAAGCCGAGCGCCACGTTGAAGAACTCAACCACTACATTGTGGAGCAGGAGCGCATACGAGAGCAGTTCACACAAGTAGAGAAGATGTCTGCGCTCGGAGAGTTGGCATCCGGCGTTGCGCACGATTTCAATAACACGCTCGCAGGAATATTGGGACGCGCGCAGCTTCTACTAGGAACAAAAGACCCTGAAAGGATAGAGAGCGGTCTGAAGATAATCATCAAGACCGCAAAGGACGGCGCGAAGACCATCAAGCGCATTCAGGATTTCGCGCGACAGCGACGCGATCACGACTTTCAACCTGTGGACGTGAGCCAGCTTCTATTTGATGTGAGCGAGATAACCAGACCGCGCTGGAAGGATCGCGCAGAGAGCGAGAGCGTGCACATCAATCTAAACCTGCAACTGCGCTCGAACGCGCTCATCATGGGCGACGAATCGGAACTCCGCGAAGTTCTAGTCAACATGGTCTTCAACGCCGTTGACGCAATGCCTGACGGCGGCACGCTCACGCTCTCTGCGCAGAAGATAGCCGAGCATGTTGAAATCTCAGTGAACGACACAGGCATAGGCATGAGCGAAGAGGTAAGACTTCGCATCTTCGATCCTTTCTTCACGACTAAGGGCAAGACCGGAATGGGACTCGGGCTTGCCGTAGGCTACGGCATCATACGTCGTCACGAGGGAACGGTTGCCGTCGAATCCGAAGTCGGGCGCGGTACAAGTTTTCGCATACAGCTTCCCATAGCCAAAAGCGCCGTGAAGCCTAAACCCACGGGCGAGCTTCCGAACCCCGTGCGCGCGCACGCTCAACTAGTGCAAACGAAAATTCTCGTCGTGGATGACGAGGAGCATGTGCGCGATCTTCTTCACGACATACTGAAGAAAGAGGGCTGCGAGGTTGTCCTGGCAGAAGGCGGGCGCGAGGCGCTCTCGCTCTTTGAAAGCGAGACGTTTGACGCGATCTTCACGGACGTTGGAATGCCGGGCATGAGCGGTTGGGAACTTGCGCGAGCCGTGCGCGAGCGCAACAAGGCGATTCCGCTCGCGGTCGTCACGGGCTGGGGCGAGGCCGTAGGATCGCACGAACGAAAGGCCGCAGGAGTGGACTGGGTTGTTGCGAAGCCTTTCGACACGCTTCACATAATCGAGATAGCGCAGGAAGTTTTCCGGCGCAGGGAGGGAAGCCATGAGAGCGTTAATGCAATCGTCGCCGCCTAATCAATTCATTGACACCGAAGGTTCTGGTCGTCGCCAGGCTCCGCGATGCGACGCAGAGTTGAACATCTCTCTGCGATTAAGCTCTCCGTGGTACGAAGCGGAAAAGGGAGCGCGCGAAACGCCGCAGATAATGGGCACGACGCAGAACTTGAGCGAGACAGGATTGGCCGTGAGCCTTCCATCGAATCGCATCGGCGGCAGATACTTAAACATAGTCGGCAGCACGCTCCATCTAACGCTTAATCTTCCCACGGGACCTATCGAAATGTACGCCACGCCGAAGTGGTGCAAGTGGCTGTTAGACGATAAAACTACAAACAGCTATCACCTGGGTTTAAGGATAATAGAGATGAGCGACGAAGAATGGGTTCGACTCGTCAGGTATGTGCACGCCTGTCTTTAGCTGAGACTTCAACTCCGGCGCAGATACAAGTGAAACATCCTCTCATTCTCACATGGCTTTAGCCGTGTGTGAATGAGAGAGTACAAACTTTAATTGCACGTCTTCAATTCTTCGACTCTTTAGCAGCGCGTCCGTCCATCCCGTTGCTTTCCAGATTATATCGCTCAAGCTTGCGTTGCAGCGTTGTGCGGTCAATGCCTAGAACGCGCGCGGCGGCCTGTTTGTTGCCGCCCGTGTGCGCGAGCACTCTATGAATGTGGCGTGCTTCGACCGCTGCGAGCGATAACAACTCCTCGCCGTCTTCTTCCGGTTTAGCTTCTGTTGGTTGGACGGTCTGCGCAGTAGTAGTAGTAGTCTCTTCTGCCATTGCTTTAGAAGATTCGCGCACGCGCTCAGGCAAATCTTCCGGGCGTATAACCTGATCGCAAAGCGCCGCTGCGCGCACTATCGCGTTCTCAAGCTCGCGTATGTTGCCGGGCCAGTCGTAAGACTGAAGAAGCAGTAGAGCATCGCGCGAGAAACTTATGGGCGGTCCGTCTTCAGGCGTCATACGCTGGGCGAAAAATTTAGCGAGCGCAAGAATGTCTTCGCGTCGTTCGCGCAAGGGCGGGAGATGAAGTGTGACGGCGTTCAGCCTGTAGAGCAAGTCCTGTCGGAAGCGGCCTGCGCGCATCTCCTGTTCCGCGTCACGGTTCGTCGCAGCGATGACGCGCACGTTGACGCGCTGCGTGTAGTTTGAGCCTACGCGCCGAATCTCTCCCTCCTGAAGTGCCCGAAGGAGTTTTACCTGAAAGGCAAGACTCGTCTCCGTTATCTCATCCAGAAAAACCGTGCCGCCGTCCGCTTCAAGCCATAGACCTTTGCGATCAACTGTCGCTCCTGTAAACGAGCCGCGCACGTGGCCGAAGAGTTCCGACTCGATTAGTTCCGAAGGTATCGCGCCGCAGTTGACCGCGACAAACGGCTTATCGGCGAGCGGGCTTCTGCGATGTATGGCGCGCGCAACGATCTCCTTGCCCGTGCCTGATTCGCCTGTAATCAAGACCGGAAGATTCGTTGCGGCGACCCGGCCCACTAACTTCATCACGGCGACGAATGCCGCGCTTACGCCAACCAGATTAATGTCTGCGGAAGTGTAAACGGGAGTTGACGGGAGTTCGCCCGTCGTGCCGGGTCGAGCGCGCTTCTCAATTCCTCTGCGCACGGCCTGAGAGATTCTCAGAACGTCCTCGACATCGAAGGGCTTCATCAGATAGTCGTAAGCGCCGGATGAAACGGCGTCGAGCGCGCCTACGGCAGAGCCGTGACCTGTCATCAAGACAATCTGCGCTTCTGGTTGCTCCTGCGTGAAGCGGCGTAAGACCGCATAGCCTTCGTCCCGTTTGTTATCGCTGAGCCTTACGTCGCAGAAGACCAGAGACCATTGGTCCTGTTGAAGCATCTCAAAAGCCTGCTCGGCTGAGTCTGCCTCAAAGACTTCCCAGCCGTCTTCACGCAGCACTTCAGAGACGTTACCGCGAATCACATCGTTGTCATCAACTACAAGAGCTTTCATTTTTTATCATGGCAAAAGAGACGCGCTTTTGTGGGACACATTTTAGTTACTTCCACAGTATTGTAAATAGCGAAAGAGGAAGGAGTGCCAAATCCAAGGGATGAGGGATGAACGAAGGGATGAAGGATGAGGGATGAGGGATGAAGTAAAAGAAAGAGAAAGTGCTTTCCTTCTTTCAATTCATTCATCCCTCATCCCTCTGCCCTCATCCCTTCGTTCCTCTCTGCCCTACAGCCTGTTGGTCGCAATGAGAAGCTCTGCGTTGAGAATGGCTGCGCCTGCCGCTCCGCGAATCGTGTTGTGGCTGAGCGTTACGAAGCGGTAATCCATCACTGTATCGCGCGCGATGCGTCCGATTGTCACGCTCATGCCGCGTCCCGCATCGCGGTCAAGACGGGGCTGCGGGCGATCAATTTCGGAGCGAACAATTATGGGTTGCTCCGGCGCTGAATGCAGTTTCAACTCTTGCGGAAGTGATGTGAACGATGCGAGTGCCGCGCTCACTTCATCCGGCTCGGCTTTACGCCTTAGCTCAACTCTGACCGCCGCCATGTGCCCGTCCGAGACGTTGACGCGGTTCGTTTGCGCGCTGACAGCGAAGGGCGCATGAGTTATCCCATCATTGCTAAAGCGTCCTAAAATTCTGCGCGTCTCGCTCTCAATCTTTTCTTCTTCGTTCGCTATGAAGGGCAGCACGTTGTCTGTGATGTCCAGCGATGCTACGCCCGGATAGCCTGCGCCGGATAGAGCCTGCATCGTTGTCGCTATGACTGCCTTGATGCCGAATCGCGCGTGAAGAGGCGCGAGCGCCAGTGCGAGCATGATCGTAGAACAGTTGGGATTAGTGACGATGAAGCCTTTGCGGTTCGCGTGCAGCGCACGCTGTTTGTCCAGAAGCGCCAGATGCTCGTGATTGACTTCGGGTATCAGAAGCGGAACGTCCTCATCCATCCTGTAAGCAGACGAATTACTGATGACCGCGTAGCCAGCGTCTGCGAAACTTCCTTCCACCTCACGCGCAATGTCGCCGGGAAGACTTGAAAAAATCAGATCACAATCGAGCGGAGGCTGCGGCGCTTCGACGACTATATTTCGCGCGCTCGCAGGCGGCTCGCCCGGCAGACGCCACGCGCAGGACTCCTCGTAAGTTTTCCCCTGCGACCGACCGGATGCCGCGAGCGCCGTCACATTGAATTGAGGATGCCCGTCCAACAACTGCAAGAAGCGCTGACCTACCGTGCCCGTCGCTCCAAGAATGCCGACTCTATATTTTCCGGTCATAAATATTATCTCCAGACTGCCGGGAGCGCAGGCGGCTCGCCTGCAAGCGTGCCTTGCACGCTCAACATTTGTTCGCGCCCTATCGTGCGCTCAATGCAGGCGAGCCGCCTGCGCTCCCGGCATTTGCCACTCTTATATCTTTTCACTTGTCTCTATTCTTAATGCCTCACCCATTCGTCGCACGCCTTCGGCAAGCACAGGCTTATCAGCGCAGAACGAGACGCGCAAGTAGCTCTCGCCTTCTTCGCCGAACGCTGCGCCCGGAACTGTGATGACGCCGTGTTCAAGCATCGCTTCCGCAACTCGCATCGAATCATCATCAACCTTGACCATCGTGTAGAAAGCTCCGTCAGGTGTTACGGAGTGCAAGCCTATCTTTTCTTCGAGCAGTGCGAGCAGATAATCGCGGCGCTCAAGAAATTTCTGACGCGCCTCTCGTCGCGCATTCTCTCCTTCCACTGTCCACGCGGCGAGAGCAGCTTTCTGCGAAACTGTAGAGGCGCACGTTGTCACATAGCCGTGAAGTATGAGCGCGCTTCTTACAACACTTTCAATCCCGCACATCCAGCCCAATCGCCAGCCCGTCATGCTCATAGATTTTGAAAGGCCGCCGATTATTAAAGTGTTCGCGTAGTATTCTGAAATCGAAGCGGGTCGCTCATGCGTGAAATAGAGATCGCGGTAAATCTCGTCGCTTATGACGAGCGCGTTAGTTTCTTGGAGCGCAACGGCCATCTCTCTCAATTCATCTCTTGAAAGCACGCGCCCAGTTGGATTCGACGGACTGATCGAGACTACAACCTTCGTCCTTGGACTCAAGCGGCTGCGAAAATCCTCAGCGTCGAAAGCAAAATCGCGCGAGGCTGGCAGTCGATAACGAACGGGCACGCCACCAGCCATTCTCACAATCGTCGGGTAAGCTACGAAACCCGGATCGGGAATTAAGACCTCGTCGCCTTCGTCAACAATCGTCATCAGCGCAAGGTACAGCGCTTCCTGCGAGCCAGCCGTGATGATTACCTGGTCCGGCGTCAAACGTAGATGCGAGTAATCACCTGCAACACGCTCGCGCAAACTTTTAAGCCCAGCATGAATCGTGTAGCCGTTCTGCTCTTCGCGTATGACGCGCGCCGCAGCCTCGCGTATGCAGTCTGGAGTTGGAAGATCAGGCTCGCCCAATCCAAGGTTGATGCTGCCCGGACGTGCACGGTCGAAGACCTGGCGGATAATGCTCTTCTCGATTCCGCGCAACCTCCTGGCAGGAAGAAAATCGCTCAACGCAAAACGTCCTCCAACTGAACAGAGCGGTCCGTCTTCTCGTCGCGGTACTTCACGATCACAGGCGTGTAGAGCGAAAGATTCCACGCAGCCCCGTGTCCGCGCTGGAATGCACGAGCGCCCGGCACGACCACAGCGCCAGCAGGAATCTCCAGCGGCTTCGCTTCGCTTCGGCTATAAACTTCGCCTCGCACAGTGTCGTAAACAGGCGTCGCGCCCGTCAGGATTGTGCCCGGCGCGAGGATCGCACGCTCGCGCACAATCGTGCCTTCATAGACTCCGCAGTTGCCGCCGACTAGAACATCATCTTCAATGATGACCGGAACTGCGCCGACAGGCTCAAGCACGCCGCCCACTTGTGCTGCGGCAGAAAGATGCACGCGCTTTCCAACCTGCGCGCAAGAGCCTACGAGCGCGTGGCTGTCAATCATCGTCCCTTCGTCAACATACGCGCCCGCATTCACATACATAGGCGGCATACAGACAACGCCCGGAGCAAGGTATGTGCCGTCACGCACGCTCGAACCTCCGGGAACGATGCGCACATTTTCAGAAACAGTTGTTGCGCGCACCGGATAAGTATCCTTGTCAAAGAAACGTAAAGAAGGAGAGACTGACATCTCTACAAGCGCGCCCATGCGAAAGCCCAGGAGAATGCCGCGCTTGACCCATGAGTTGACGCGCCATGTGCCACTTCCATCGCGCTCAGCCGCTCGAACCTCGCCTCGATTAAGCGCAGCCTTGAACGCATCGAACACAGCGCGGTCGCTTTCGGAAAACTCTCGCTTGTCTTCAGAGGCGAGCGCTTCTATCTGCTCACGCAACTGCATGTGTGGTCTCCCGAAGCAATCCCAACTCTTCGATGACTGCGCGCACGCGCTTGCGAGTCTCTTCCATCACAGGCACGAGCGGCAGACGCAAATTCTCTTCAATCAAACCCATCAACGCGAGCGCGGCTTTGACAGGACCGGGACTCGTCTCTATGAAATTCACCTCCATCAGCGACAGCAGACGATAATGCCTGTCGCGCGCCAATTCCCAATCGCTATTGAGCGCCGCATTGACCATCTCGGATATTAGAACGGGCGCTTCGTTCGATGCAACGGAGATGAGTCCGTCCGCACCGAGCGCAATCATTGGAAGCGTTATCGCGTCGTCACCCGACAGCACGCGGAAATTCTCAGGCCGAGAGCGCAGAATTTCCATGATCTGCGAGAAATTGCCGGAAGCCTCTTTGACCGCCGCGATATTTTCAACCTCGCGCGCGAGCTTCAATGTAGTCTGCGCCGCGATGTTCGATGAAGTTCTGCCGGGCACGTTGTATAAAACGACGGGCGTATCCGGGACAGCTTCTGCGACGGCTC
>QHXM01000093.1 GCA_003222945.1 Acidobacteriota bacterium | reverse complement strand
GCCTTCTCTATGACCAGGTAGTTCAATCCTTCGCGCGCCGCCGCATCCGCCGCAGATAATCCGGCAGGACCAGCGCCAATAATCAACAGGTCTAATCGTTCGTTGCTCATCGGAGTGTAAGAGTCTAGAGTCTTCGGGTCTGCGGAGTCAAAGACCTGACGTAAGTTTCATAACAAAGCAAAGCAGGCGGCTCGCCCGTCCCGTAAGATTTTCAAAACGATTCGCGGCTCTGTTTGGTCCGAAGTTCAGGCGAAGGATTCAAGGTAGGATGCTGGTCCGAAAAATCCAATCTTCCCAGCAACATTTCTTGCAAAAGTTCTTGACAAGCAATTGAACTTGCACTATTGTTCGCTCGCATTTACTAGTTCCTTCTCTCGCAATAACAAGGCACGCCCTTACTCAAGTTCTTCAGCCATACACTAGGGTGAGAAGGCAGACTCAATAATTTGGCTCTACAGTCTTTAGTCTTTGCAAAATAGATAAACGGTTTCCAACGAGTACTTCACTTCAAATGAGGTTTAAGCATGAATTTCTCATGCTCCATCTATAAAAATAGAACTCTATTAACTTTTGCTGTCGTTATACTTCTCTGCGTATTGTGTGCGACTTTACGTGGGGTCACAGCCCAAAGCCAACTTAAACTCACTCTTGATCCGCCGTCTCCGCTAAATGGGAAAGGCAAAATTACAGTAGCCGATCCAGCCAACGCCACCCGTCAATTCGACCCAAGTAAGTTTAAGCCCATCACTCAATCTACGGCAGGGATTGTGAGCGTTACCCCTCCGACGCAAAATGACGGCGTATTCGAGGTGACACCGCTAAAGAGCGGAGCAACAACTCTAACAATCAGATATGAGGATGGTCAGACCGTCTTACAGGGCAGCATCAACGTTGTCGTGCCTTATACAGAAGCAAGATTACAGGTGCCTCAGAAAGGCGAGCCATTAAAGAAGGATGAGATATTAAAGCTGGTCTCAGGACAATCAATAGTTCCGACAATAATGGGAAAAGATTTCAAAACACAGGAACTTCGCCAGGTCCAGGCCATACTCACAAGTAATAATCCAGATGTCGTCAGCTCCAGCAATGACAAGACCAAGCTCATAGCGCAAAACGTTACGGGAATGGCTGACGCAAGCATCAGTGTTAAGGTTGATGATGTCCCGTATGACCCGATCAAGGTTCAAGTAATCGAGGCAATTGATAGAATCGAGGTTATCAGTGATGGAGTTACCATCAACAAAAAGCTGCCAGTCCCGGAGGGCGATACTAAGAATCTGACGGTAAAAATAGTAGGTGTAAATGGGACTGTCTATAAGCCATCGGATTTTCCTACGCTCAATATCACGATCGGCGACCCGGAGCCAGCCGTTGCCCCCTTCTTTATCAAAGCTAAGCGCGACGGTGATAACCTTCAACTGACCACTAATAATTTACCTTTAGGAACTCCTTTAGGAAAACAAGACTTAATACTCAAAATACAGGGGCGAGGTAAAGTTGATCCTGCGACCGGTAGTCCCACAGATGTTACGACGACGATAGAAGTATCAGTCATACAGAAAGCCGGAGCTATCAAGTTGACTTCGTCGAGTCCGACACTGATTCAGGGTGGGCGCGTCGTTATCAACGCAGTGGTGGTTGGTAGAAGCGGCGGTGCTGTCATTCCTAGCCCGGATGTAACCTTTAGCCTTGAGAAGCCGACCGACAGCTTATGGGTTACTCTCTTACAGTCAGGCAATGAGGCTACGCTGGTGTGGAAAAATCCGACGGACGAGGAAATTAAGGCTGCCAACAATAATCAGGTCGTGCCGAGGCCGCAGGATGTCGTAGTAGTAGCCACGTCGCGCCTGACCGCAGACAGCCCGGAGATCACCGGCAAGATCGCCATCGAGATGGGTGAGATTCAGGGCTTCGATTTCCTGAAAATCAAGCTCAACATAATGGATGCGCGCACGGCGACCGATCTCTACGGGAAAGTGACCAGCGATGAGTATTACGTGCTGACAGTACGCCTCTTCAATGATTTGAAGGACGAGAAGACTCAACAAGGAACGGGCAAATCCATACTCGCTTATAGCTCGTCAATTGAAGTGGCTGTCGGCTTGGAGAAGAGATTCAATCCGGGTAGAGATAGTTTCTTCCCCAGCGTTATTAGTAAAAGCGAAGCCGATAGACTCGCCAAACTCAGGGCAGAGAAGGCCGCAGAGTTGGCAAACACGCGGATTAACAATGAAGTCACGGCGGCGCAAAATGCACAGTCAGCGCTGATGACTGCTATTAACGAACAATATAGTGCACGACAGACGGCAATTAACTTCGTTAATACTGCTATTGAGAAAAAAGTCGTCGCTGAGAAGTCAATCGAGCACGCTCGATTGACCCAAAGTAAGGCGGATCAAAACGCAGCCAATATCGCCATCAATGATTACAACACCGCGTTTATTAGTGCTGATGCTGCGCTAGAGAAAGCGCGAGACGCGGAAGACAAGGTCGAGAAACTTCGCGCGGCAGCAGCACGCGCAGCCGCCGACCGTGCCATCCTTAACCCGGATATCTCCACATACTTTGACCCCAGCATAGCCATTAACGACTACAAATGGCATCCGGCTTCCAAGTATGACCTTAACCGAATTATGCCGCCTCCTGAGCCGACGCCGACGCCGACACCAGACGCAAACGGGTTGGGACTGCTTCCACCTCTGACAGATGCGGGACTTCGCGCTATGCCGACACAAACGCCGACGCCTACTCCGCCGCCTTCCCCAAGTCCATCTCCTGCCGAAGATGAAGATAGGCAAGACCCTCCGTGTGTCGGTGTGGTTACCTATCGCCCGTTCACCTTCGAGATGATGGTCAATACTGTTGATAGGCGCGAGGAGCGGAGCACGCGCAGCAAGGTTTTCAGGATACTTGATTTTATCGGGACAGGCACTTCCTTTGTAACTTCAGTCGCCATTCCAGGCCCAAGCAGCGATCTACCTCTGGGACTAGAGAAGTATCGGAACTTGTTGATTCCGGGTCTAGACAAACTTTACCCGAACTACAAGGAGCAGCAACGACAAAATATTGTCTCGCAAGCCATGAAGGAGATCGAAGAGATTCCGTTCGGCTCCGATATTACGCGGGTCATATTCATTCCCAAGAAAACAATCCATGGACTGATTCGCGGCCATGACGTTCGCATCAGTGAGATTTGCCCTTACTTCTTTAAGATACGGGTCGCCATCGTCACTAAGCAAGGTGTAGTTCAGCAGGGAACAATTGCTCAATAATGTACGGGCTATTTGATCTCCCACAGGACAGCACGCAAAGTACTAAATAGCATCAGGCTGTGACAGGTCTTCGGAGAACGACTCTTCCAGGAGCGTATAAGCCAGCATCTTTTTCAGATGCTGACCATATTCGTGCCAACACAGGCATCCACAAGACTCTTTTGATAGTGAAAATATCAGATACAACTTACCCTTCAATGCGGTCTTCTTTAATAGAATCTACATACTGCTTCTCAAGGCCATCGCTGCCACTTGCAGAAGCGCTTGATAACTCAGACACTATCAAGCGTGTATTGTGCGCCAGCCTTCGACTTCGATCATTGCGCATCTCCAAAAGCGCTCGCTATAATGCTTCGGCTTGAAGCAGCAAGATGAAACAGTCGAAGAGACCTCTTCAGCAGCCAGATTCTCTTTAGAAAAACTGCGCGGCGTACTTCTCCCGTTTACCACTCCATTCAATAGTGACGGCGGAATAAATGCGCGCGCCTTGCGCTCCGATATTGAGATGTGGAATGAGACAGGCATCAGCGGTTATGTTGCGCTCGGCTCGACGGGCGAGCGTGTGCACTTGAGTGAACGCGAAAGCCTGGAAGCGATTAAAGCGGCGCGCATGACTGTGACGAATCGGATGGCGCTAGTTGTTGGAGCGGGGCAGCAGGGCACGCTAGCGACTATTGATGAAGTTGGCCGCGTTGCAGAAGCGGGCGCGGACGCAGTGCTCGTCATTACGCCCAGCTTTTACAGAGCGGGGATGACGCAAGCTGCGCTCATCAATTATTACATAGCGGTGGCGGATGCTTCGCCTGTGCTCGTGATGTTGTATAGTGTTCCGCATTTGACGGGGGTGACGATTCAGCCTGAGACGATTGCGCGGCTCGCTGAGCATGAGAATATAGTCGGGGTGAAGGATAGCTCTGGCGACATTCTGGCTCTAGCGGAGACTGTAAGGCTTGTGCCCCGCGATTTCGCGGTACTGACTGGAAACGGTGCGGCGTTGTATCCTGCGCTGTGCGTCGGAGCGTGGGGCGGTATCTTAGCCATCGGGTGCGTTGCTCCGCGCCTTGCCGTTGCTATCTACGATGCGTTTCAGGCAGGAGAGCATGAGCGTGCGCGTGAGATGCAGCAGCGGTTGACCGTGTTGACTAGACGCATACTCGTGCGCTACGGCATTAGCGGATTGAAGGCTGCGCTTGATAGGCTTGGGCTTGTCGGAGGGCACGTGCGAGCGCCGCTACAGGATGCAAGCGAAGAGGCGCGACGCGATATTGCTGCGGTTCTGAAAGAGGTTGGAGATAATTATGAGTTATGAGTTTTGAATTTTGAGTTAAGGGCGGAAGGCTTTTAATTCAAAATTCAGAACTCATAACTCATAACTCAAAAAAAAGATGAGCACGACGGAAGCCGCATGTTATAGCACGCCTGAAGAGGCAGGGCTGAGAGTTGAGACTCTGCCGTTTGAGCGCGTGCCGCACCAGTCGCGGCTCTTTCTTGATTACCTGCGCGATCCCACAGCACTCCGCCGCTTCTATCCTTCAGCAGTTCGCTTTCATCACGAGTTGGCCGAGCGCGCGCCTGAAGTCCTGAGTGCTTACGGGACTGATCGCCGCGAGCTTTGCGACGCGCTCGAAGAGATGAATAGAGGCTGGGGCGCGACCAAGGAAACTTTAGCCAATATCGAACGATTGCGCGAAAAGGATTGCGTGGCAATTGTCTCAGGCCAGCAGGCAGGACTCTTCACCGGACCACTCTACACAATCTACAAAGCTCTCTCGGCAGTCAAACTCGCTGGATGCCTCTTGCAGCGCGGAACGCCCGCCGTTCCAGTCTTCTGGATCGCAACCGAAGATCACGATTTCGCTGAGGTCGCTGCCGTAGAGTTCATAGGCTGCGATTGCCGTCTGGCGAGCATCTCCGTTTCCGCAGAGATGCACAAAGAAGGCGCACCCGTCGGGAGCGTCGTGCTTGATGATTCGATTGCGGAGACGATAAAGCGACTGCTTGAAGTTTTGCCGACGACGGAATTCACGCCCGAAGTTGAAAGACTCTTGCGCGAGACCTGGGGTTCGGGACGAAAGTATGGCGAAGCCTTCGCGCGCATGATTACAAAGTTGATTGGTTGTTATGGTCTGATCCTGCTAGACCCTCTCGACGCAAAATTGAAAAAGCTCGCCGCGCCGCTTTATGCTGAGGCCGCGCGTCATGCGCCAGAGATTGCGAGCAATTTAGTGGCGCGCAGCAGCGAGTTGGAAGCCGCAGGCTATCACGCGCAGGTGGCAACATCTGAAAACGCCTTCCCGCTCTTTCTTCATACGGAGGACGGCACTCGTCACGCGGTCGCGCGCACAAAGGATGGCCGCTACAAGATGAAGGATGCGCGGCGTGAATATTCTGTTGAAGAGTTGGCTGAAATGGCCGCGCGAGAGCCAGAGCGTTTCAGCCCGAACGTTACGCTTCGCGCAGTCGTTCAAGACTATCTTCTTCCTACCGTCGCCTACTTCGGCGGAGCGGCAGAAATCGCCTACTTCGCTCAGACGGCTGAAGTCTATCGCGTTCTCAATCGTCCGGCGACGCCGATTCTTCATCGCGCGAGTATGACGATTGTTGAGCGGCACATGTGGCGCACGCTCGAACGCTACGGGCTGGGCCTGAGCGACTTCTTTGAAGGATTGGACGTTGTGCTCGCGCGCGTAGTTGAAGAGCACCTGGGCGCGGAGACTGCGCAAACCTTCAAGCATACAGAGGAGACGGTCAACCGTGAATTGGATTCTCTGAAAGAGCAACTGCACAGCGTTGATCCTACGCTCGCGGACGCGCTTGAGACGGGGCGGCGCAAGATCAACTATCAACTCGAGGGCTTGCGCTCGCGCTTTCATCGCGCGCAGATGAGCCGCGACCGCGCCGCGCATCGTCAACTGGAACGCGCCGTTGTTTCGCTCTACCCCGACAAAACTTTGCAGGAGCGCCACATCAACATCACAAGCCTGCTCGCGCGTCACGGCTCTTACATCATCAGTTGGATTTACGATGCTATCAACCTGGGTTCTTCCGATCATCAGATAGTGTATTTGTAAAGCTGTCAGTTGTCCGTTGTCAGTTGTCAGTTGCAAAAGCTGATACAACTGACAACTGACTACTGACCACTGACATCTTTTATGTCAAAGATTCGCGTCCTCTCAGATCAATTGGCTAATCAGATTGCGGCGGGCGAAGTCGTGGAGCGCCCGGCTTCGGTTGCGAAGGAGTTGGTCGAGAACGCTATTGATGCTGGCGCGCGGCGCGTGGTTGTTGACGTTGAGGCGGGAGGCCGCAGGCTCTTGCGCATCGCGGATGATGGCTGTGGGATGACGCGCGATGATGCTGTGCTGGCTTTCGAGCGGCACGCCACGTCGAAGATCAGCCGCGCGGAAGATTTGAATGCGATTGCAACGCTTGGCTTTCGCGGCGAGGCTCTTGCTTCAATCGCGTCGGTTGCGCGCGTAGAGCTTGTGACTAAAACGGAAGAGGCCGAAGCTGCCACGCGCGTCCTGATTGAAGGCGGGCGTATGCGCGACGTGAAGGATGCTGCGCACCCAAAGGGGACGACAATCACGGTGCGCGATCTCTTCTTCAACATCCCTGCGCGTCGAAAGTTCCTGCGCTCGGAAGCGACCGAGAGCTTTCATCTGACGAACCTGGTCACGCATTACGCGCTCGCTCACCCTGAGATTGCATTCACCCTGACGAACAACGGGCGCGAGACCTTGCGCGCTGCGCCCGCGTCCGATTTACGCGAGCGCGCTTATCAAATCTTCGGCGCGGAATTTCTGGAAAATCTTCTGGAGGTCGAAGGCGGGCACACGAGCGTTGCGCTTGTGTGCGGGTTCGTATCAGCCCCGCGCGAACGCCGCACGTCGCGCGATGCACAGTATCTTTTCATCAACGGTCGCTACGTGCGCGACCGTCTCGTTAGCCGCTCGCTCTCGGAAGGCTACCGCGCGGTTCTCCCGCACGGCGTCTATCCTGCGGCACTGCTTTTTCTTGATGTCCCGCTCGAAGAGGTTGACGTGAACGTGCATCCCGCCAAAACGGAAGTGCGGTTTCGTCGCGCTGCTGCCGTCTCGGACGCCGTGCGCGAATCTGTGCGCGCCGCTCTTGCAAGCGCAGGTTACGCGCGCGGCATAGAGGCGGTCCATGAGACGGTGACGCCGACGAGAAACGCGGCTCAATCTACAGAGTGGAGCGGAAGTGAAGATTCAACTTTCGACATGCGCGACGAAGCCGAAGGCCGATACTGCCAGAGGACTCGACGCCATCCTGCGCCACACTCAATCTGCATCGCAGGAGGCAGGGCAGGTTGCCGACAACGCGACTGTCGTTCCTTTCATACAAGAGACGATTGAGAAGAGCGTGCCTGTCGTCAACGAAGAGAGGAAGACCGAGACCCCTGAGAATTCTAAAAGCACTCTGCCGCCGCTCGTCTCGGCTGCAAATCTGGTCCGCGAAGTCTCATTCGAAGATATCTCGACAAACATTCGCCCGCTCGGACAGCTTGAAGAGAGTTTCATCATAGCTACAGATGATGAAGGATTGCTCTTGATTGACCAGCACGTGGCGCACGAGCGCATACTCTTCGATAAATATCGCGCGCTCGAAAACGCGCGCCCGGCAGATTCGCAGAATCTACTGATGCCCGAAACATTCGATTTGACGCCAGCGCAGACGGCAGCTTTCGATTCCGTAGCAGAAGAGCTTGAGGCTTACGGCTTCGCGTTGATGCGGCTCTCAGGCCGAACGGTCGCAATCAAAGCTGTGCCTGCGGATTTACCGGCAGGTGAAGCGCGCAACATGCTCGCAGAAGTTTTAGAGACTGTTGATGCGGAGAAACGCGGCTCTACGCGCGCGACTTTTCGAGATGAGGTCGCAGCTTCGCTGGCCTGCCGCGCCGCCATAAAAATCAATACTCCGCTCGCGCTTGAGAAGATGCGCTGGCTGATTGATCGCCTGCTGCTCACATCTTCGCCCACAACATGCCCGCACGGTCGCCCCGTCATCCTGCGCCTCGCAACGCGCGACATAGAAAAAGGTTTTCACAGAAGCTGATTATTACTCTGGGACTGACACTGATAAATGAAATAGGTTTACCACAGAGGACACAGAGGGCACAGAGAATTTATAGAGAGTGAAAATAGCAGACTAGAAATTAGAGATAGCGGATTTAAGATTTCTAAATCTTCCCTCTGTGTCCTCTGTGTTGAAAATTGCTTCTACAGCTTGGCGAACGTCTGCATCACCAACTCAACATCAGACAGGTCAGGCAGGAGCGCATCAGGCTCACAAGCCAGAAGATCATCTACTGAGTACATGCGGCTTGTTGCGACGGCTACGGACTTTGCTCCGAAGTGGCGTGCGCAGGCTATGTCGTTTGGCGTGTCACCTATAATGATAAACTGCGAGGGTTGAAGGTCTAGATTGAGATGAGCGTTGATGCGCCCGGCTGCGAGCGCTGGAAGATCGCGGCGGTCGTGAGATTCGTCGCCAAACGCGCCCGGCAGATCGAAGAACTCGGAGAGACCAACGATTCGCATCTTCAAATGAGCCGCAGGCTCTATGTTTCCCGTCAGAAGAGCGTTGTGATAGCGCGGGTGATTGTGAGTTGCTTCCAAACAAGCGCGCACTCCCGGAAGAAGATAGAACAGCACGGCACACTCGCGCGTCGCACGCTCCATCTCCTGCATGTAGCGCTCACGCATATCGTCAATCCGCTCGCGTATCTGCTCGTGCGTGAACCCTTCGTCGCGCAGAGCTTCCGCAACAATCTGTAAATCAGTCATGCCCGAAACAGTCATCTCAGGCAAACGCCCTGCCGTCCCAAAGACTCCTTCGAGCATGGGCACCGTGTAGTCCTTGAAAGCGTCTATGCGCGATGAGCGCATGAGAGTGCCGTCAATGTCCCATAGAAGGCAGCGAAGGGAAGAAGCGTCAAAGGTTAAAGGCGAAAAGGGAGAAGGGTTTTTCATCCCCCTTTCCCTTTCCACTTTCAAATTTAATCTATTGTTATTCATTTTCTACTCTACAACTACTAACACGTCGCCGCCGTTGACGGTTGCGCCAGCCTTGACGTTGATGCTTGTGACGATGCCCGCTTTCGGAGACTTCATCTCGTTCTGCATCTTCATGGCTTCGACGACAACTAAGTTAGCGCCAGCTTCGACCTGCGCGCCCTGTTCGACAAGCACGCGAACGACTTTGCCGGGCATGGGCGCGACGATCTGCGCAGTAGTGCCGTCAGAGTGAGCGCCCGGCTGTTGTGCCGTGCGCAGACGCTTCGGGTCAGTTAAGGCGACATTGTATGCGTGAGTGCCGACCGAGACTTCTAATGACTTGCGTTTTGTATCTGCTTGATTTAATCGACACTCATAAGCGTGCCCGTTGACAATAAGAAGAAAGATGCCCTGACGTATGTCTCGCGCCTCAATCTCGTAATGGCGTCCGTTCAGTTGCGCGACAACACTGTAGGCGTCGCGCTTGATTTCAAGCTCACGCTTTTCGCCGTCAATCTCTGCGATGAGTTTCATAAAAGCAGAATACAGAATCCAGAAGTCGCAATTCAGAATAAAAGAAAGAGGAGGCTTCGCTGCCCTTTCCCTTCTGAATTCTGTATTTTGACTCCTGACTTCTATCTTTCCCTTCATTCATAAATTCTTCGATGTAATGCTGCGCGCCCCGTTAGACGCCAGTTGCTCTGCTGCTCCTCCTGTGCATGTGTTTGATTGCCTGTTGAATTCTGCTTCTGCGCCTGCATGTAATCAAGAGCGGCGGCGATTGCAGCCATGTCGCGGCGCGTTGTTTCCGCTTCGTCCGTCTCTTCAGATTTCATACGAAGCGCGGCTTCCGCGCGTCGCTCGAAGAAGCGTGAGATGAAGCCTGTGTCAAGGTTTCCATTTGTGAACTCCGCGTCGCGCACGATTTCGCGGAAGAAGGGGAGCGTCGTCTTGATTCCGCCGACCATGTATTCATCCAGAGCGCGGCGCAGGCGATCAATTGCCTCACTCCGTGTTCGTCCCCACGCCGCGAGCTTTGAGATCATAGGGTCGTAATAGATCGAGACCTCCGCGCCCGCTTCTACTCCGCTGTCATCGCGCACACAGGGGCCGGAGGGAGAGCGCAAATGCATTATGCGCCCCGGCGACGGTAGAAAGTTGCTATCAGGGTCTTCTGCATAGACGCGGCATTCGATTGCGTGACCGTGCCATGAAACATCTTCCTGCCTGAAAGAGAGCGGTTCACCCAACGCAACACTTATCTGCTCGCGCACAAGATCAAAGCCTGTGACCAACTCTGTGACAGGATGCTCGACCTGAAGGCGCGTGTTCATCTCAAGGAAGAAGAACTCTCGCGTTCGATCCGAAACAAGAAACTCGACTGTGCCCGCGCCCACGTAGTTCACAGCACGCGCAGCCTTGATCGCAGCCTCGCCCATCGAAGCGCGCAAAGCCGCGTCATTAATCGGCGACGGGCATTCTTCAATAACTTTCTGGTGGCGGCGCTGTATGGAGCATTCGCGCTCGCCGAGGTGTACGAAGTTTCCGTGCTGGTCCGCAAAGATTTGAATCTCTATGTGGCGCGGGCGTTCCACTGCTTTCTCAAGATAGACTTCCGGGTTTCCGAATGCGGCGGCGGCTTCCGATTGCGCCGTGTCGAAAGCCGACGGCAACTCTTCTTCAGTCGCAACGAACCGCATACCCTTGCCGCCGCCTCCGGCAGAAGCTTTCAGCATCACTGGGTAGCCTATCTGCGCAGCCACACGCCGCGCTTCATCCAAAGATTCAAGCGGCTCGGTCGTGCCCGGAACAACCGTCACTCCAGCTTCCGTCGCCACACGCCGCGCACTCGTCTTCGCGCCCATCAATCGCATAGCTTCAGGGCTTGGACCGATGAAAGTCAGACGCGCATCCAGGACTGCCTGCGCGAAATCCGCGTTCTCCGCTAGAAAGCCGTAGCCGGGATGAATCGCCTCTGCCCCGCACGCGCGAGCCGCATTTATAATTTTCTCAATTCGCAAGTAGCTTTCGATTGAAGGCGCAGGACCTATCAAGTAGGCTTCGTCCGCAAGTCTGACGTGAAGAGAGTCCGTGTCCGCTTCCGAGTAAACAGCAACGGGCGAGATGTCGAGATCGCGGCACGCGCGAATGATTCGCACGGCAATCTCACCGCGATTGGCGATTAGAATTTTACGAAACATGAGAAGTCTGGAGTCTAGAGTCTGGAGTCTGGAGAGTCAAACGGACTCTGGACTCCAGACTTTAGACTTCAGACTACTACTGAATTGCCGGGTTGATGAGGATCGTAGCGAATGGTTACGAAAGCGCCGGGGAAGTAGCTTGATTCGCGGTGGCGCTGCTCTTCGTCTAAGAGTTGCGATGATTCGTATTCGACGCCGCTCACTTCGTACCTGTAATAGATTTGCCTGACAGCGCCAGCGTCATCAATGCCTGTGTCCAAGATTGTGCCGTCAACTATGCGCCCGAACTTTAGAAGGCGCGCACGCCGTTCTGCTTCGTGGTCTGTCTTCTTCCTTCGTAGAAAGTTGGGGAGGGGCATGTGGCGTCGCTGTTCTCTTAAGGCTTGTTCGTGGCATCAGGTGTTTGTTCTTCTTCAGGCTCGACCGCTTTGATGATAAGGCCGTCGCGCATAATCAGGTCGTCGTCCGTCCCAAGTTTCTTGTCTGGACCGGGCAGGCGAAGTTCGTATCTTGTGAAAGCGATTCCGCCAGCAGGCTCGTCGTCGGTTGAGCGAAGCGAGGCGTTGCGAAGCGCAGTGCCGCGAAGTGTGCGCGTCTTCTTCTTAGGCAGCGCGGCAAGGTCACCGCTAGGGCTGTAAGAACTCCCGTCCATGTCCTTAAGAGCTTCGGCGATTGCGCCGTCCGGGTCTTGAATAGCCTTGCTCGCAAGAGCTTCTTTTAAGTCATCGGGCGTCGCAGGTAAAGTTCCAAAGCGCTCGCGGTATTCAAGAAAGCCTAGATTGATTGCATAACCATGTGCGTAGGCGGCAGCATAATCGGCTTCACTTCGCTGGTGAAGGCGCGCAGGGATGGTGATGCCTATGAAAGTCAACATCAGCACAGCGACGAGGGCAGAAGAAGCGAGTCCGCCGTGAGCCATGCGGATTCCGGCAAAGCGTTTCGGGTTGCTGCGAATGCTCTTGCAGATTAGATGACTCAGCCCGCCCGTAGAAGGGGAGTTCACTGACAGGCTTTGAGAGCGGAGGACCGACGGCACGCGCGCCGCAAGACGAGCAGCCGTCGTGCACAAGGTCGCCTTCAAACTTGAATCCGCAGCAGGGGCAGACAGTCAAATTCATTTACCTCAAAAACGTTTCGAGAAGAAGTTTAATAAAAGCTTTCTGAGCCGCTCTTCTCCCATTCTTAATCGCTATGTCGCGCCCGCATCGTCCGCGCAAAGTCCGGCTCAGGTCTTCTTTCAGGTCCGCCGCTCGATGCTTTCTCAGATTTAGCTTTAGGCGCAAGCGCCGCGTCGCCTTTCTTGACCTCATGCCACGTGTGGTACATGCGATGCGCGAAGGTCCAGTAAGAGCCGACCGCCAGAATCCACAGGACCGCAGGCATTCGGTTGGCAAAGAAGTTCTCAGACCCCCAGTGCGTCGAGAGCGCGCCGATGATTAAAAGGACCACACGTTCAGGTCGGCGCAGGAATCCAACATCGCACTTCGGTATAAGGCTCTCCGCTCGCGCGCTCGCATAAGAGACCATCACAGACCCCATCATGGCTACACCAGCCAGAAGAACGTTGAGTGTCGAATGGAATTGCGTGTCGCGCGCGTAGAAGACCATGAGACCGACGAAGACTACCATGTCCGAGAGACGGTCGAGCGATGAATCAAGGAAGCCACCGAAGCGTGTGACGCGACCCGATAGACGCGCAACCTGACCGTCCAGCATGTCGAACAGGTTGGCTACTATCAGTATGATTCCGGCCCAGAAGAAGTAGCCTAAACCGAAGAGAAGCCCGCAGCCCACGTTAATGGCGACGCCGATGACAGTCAGGAGGTTCGGGTTAATCCCGCCATACGCCAGCCAGCGCACCATCGCACTGATAATTCTTTGCGCGCCGCGCCCTATGCTCGCCCCAAACACTTCCTTTGGTCCTTCTCCTGCTAACAAAAACGAAAGGCTTTACCCACCGTGCAGTATAGCCTACTCAAACAGCGCATCATAGGAACGCGCTGAATGGCTTGTCAAGATTAGTGAAAAGTGAACAGTGAAGACGGTTTTTAACTTTTAACTTTTCACTATTCACTTTTCACTTCGTCATGGATCGTCGTCAATCGCTTGATTTCAAATGTACGCGCGCCTGCGGGCGTTCGCACGGTTACTTCGTCGCCCTCTTCTTTGCCCAGAAGACTTTTGCCTACAGGCGACATTGTTGAGATCATCCCGGCCTGCGGGTCGCTCTCTTCGGGTGTGACCAGACGATAGGTTATCTCTTCATCGCGCTCCGAGTCGTAGAGTAGGAGCGTTGAGCCGTAGCCAGCGCGGTCTCTGGGCACTTTCGATAAATCTATAGAGCCTATCTCGCTTATGCGCTGTCTTAGCTCGACGATTCGCGCCTTAACGATGTTCTGCCTATCGAGTGCTGCGCGATACTCTGCATTTTCGCGCAGGTCGCCGAATTCCAGAGCGCGCTTTATCTCCTTCGGCAGATGCACGCGCAGTTCGCTCTCCAATTCATCCAGTTCCGCCTGTAGCTTCTGCTTTATCTCCTGTGTCACCTTCCGCTCCTGTAGTGGCGCTTCATCCGAGCGCTTCATTTTACTAAATCTTTATGCAATTAAATTGCAAGGAAATAAAAATATTGAATTTCACTGGTTTAGTTATAACATCTTCGGGGCATTACCACGAAAGTCTGACGATTGAAAGTTTTTTACTGCTAAGCCCGACGCCTCTCCTGACGCCTTGAACAAAGGCTGTTCGCGTGAGCTGTTCTAAGTTGTTCCCCGAACGCTCCGGTTACGAGCATAAAATCTGTTCCTTGCATTTAGGCGCTGCAAACGGAAGCGAGGGCCTACGCACGGCGCGCGAGCTATACCCCGATCTAATCCTCCTTGATTATATGATGCCCGGCATCAGCGGGAAAGAAGTATTCATCACGCTTGCCACAAGTGAGGATGAACGCCTTCGGCGCACGCCCGTTGTAATGCTCACGGCGAAGACCGACAATCATCACGAACAGCGCGAACTACTTGAGCTTGGAATGGCTGCATACTTGTGCAAGCCTTTCGGCCATCACGAACTGCTGAACGTGATTGACAACGTGCTCATCACTTCTCAGATAAAGGAGCGAAACAGAGTTCTTGAGGCAGAGTCGCGCCAGTCTTTCGTCTCTACGGTACGCGCGCTCATCTCGCTCCTATCTATTAAAGACAACTACACGGGCGAGCATTCGACTATGACGGCGGACCTTGCGGAGCGCGTTGCTCGCAGCTTCAATCTACCGGATACTGAAGTCATGCACATAAAGCTCGGCGGGCTTCTGCACGACATCGGAAAGATAGGCGTGCCCGAATGTATCCTCTGCAAGCCCGGTTATCTTTCGCCCGAAGAGATAGTCGTCATGCGCCAGCACGTGCATTATGGCGAGCAGGCGCTTGCGGGCGTGCCGCACATGGAGACCGTGCGCGCAATCGTCAAGCATCATCACGAGTGGTGGAACGGCGGCGGCTACCCGGAAGGTTTGAAAGGCGAAGAGATTTCTTTAGGCACGCGAATAGTCACAGCCGCAGACGCCTACGACGCAATGACATCGGACCGCCCCTATCGCAGACGCCTCTCGCAGGCAACGGCAATCGAGAGACTTCGCGCCGCAGCAGGTCTTCAATTCGACGCCCTGGTTGTAGAAAAACTTGTCGAATGCCTCTCAACTTACAATGCTGAGCACGCACCCACGCTCAGCTTAAAATTCTTGGAGCGACTGCACCACGCTGCATAAGGCAAAAGTAAAAAGGTAAAAGGTAAAAGGCAAAAGTTAAGAAGAGGGAGAGCGAGTTTTTCGTCTTCCCTTTTACCTTTTGCCTTTTTACTTTTGCCTTTTCCCTGTGCTATCTTGACCATCTTTTAACCCTGCCGATTTTTCGCCTTCATGGCTTATTGCAAGAGGAGTTGATTAGAACAGTATGGCTACGCCTAACGGAAATGCTGGCACGGACGGACTGAACTTCGGTCGCGTCGTGCAGATTATTGGCCCTGTTGTTGACGTTGAGTTTGAAGAGAAGAAACTGCCGCCTATTTATGAAGCGCTGCGCATCACGTCCGAAGGTTTCGACGTGCCCATGCCGATTGATGTCGTCTGCGAAGTTCAGCAACATCTGGGCGAGGGACGCGTGCGCGCAGTCTCAATGCTACCTACGGACGGAATGGTTCGCGGAATGAAAGCTATTGACACGGGCGGTCCTATAACCGTCCCCGTAGGCGAAGGAACATTGGGGCGCGTGTTGAATGTCATAGGCGAACCTGTGGACAATCTGGGCAAAGTTGAGTATGAGCAGCGTTACCCGATTCATCGCCACGCGCCGGATTTCGACGAGCAGGCGACAGAGCAGCAAATGTTCGAGACGGGCATCAAGGTCATTGACCTGATTCAGCCCTTTCTGCGCGGCGGCAAGATCGGACTCTTCGGCGGCGCTGGCGTCGGAAAGACAGTCATCGTCATGGAGTTGATTAACAACATCGCAAAGGCGCGCTCCGGCTTCTCTGTCTTCGCTGGCGTAGGCGAGCGCACGCGCGAGGGCAACGATCTCTTGCGTGAGATGGTCGAGTCGAAAGTTATAGATTTTGGCGACGCCTTCTATCACAACCTTGAAGAGACAGGCAGCTTCGACATGACTAAGGTTGACATGGAGGCAATTAAGAAATCGAAGGTGGCGCTCATCTACGGCCAGATGACGGAGCCGCCGGGCGCTCGTCTTCGCGTCGCGCTATCGGGGCTAACGGTCGCTGAATACTTCCGAGATCAGGGCCTGGATGTGCTGCTCTTCATTGACAACATCTTTCGTTTCACGCAGGCAGGCTCTGAAGTCTCCGCGCTTCTTGGCCGTATGCCGTCGGCAGTAGGTTATCAGCCGAACCTTGCCACAGAGATGGGCGAGATGCAGGAGCGCATCACTTCCACTAAGACCGGCGCTATCACTTCGATTCAGGCCGTCTATGTTCCTGCTGACGATTACACGGACCCTGCTCCTGCAACAACGTTCGCGCACCTTGATGCCGTCACAGCGCTCTCGCGTCAGATCGTTGAACTCGGAATCTACCCGGCGGTTGACCCGCTCACATCTAGCTCAAAGATTCTTGACCCGCGCATCGTTGGCGAGGAGCACTACAACTGTGCACAGGAAATCAAACGAATCTTGCAGCGCTACAAAGACCTGCAAGACATCATTGCCATCTTAGGGATTGACGAGCTTTCTGATGAAGACAAACTCGTGGTGTCGCGCGCACGCAAGATTCAACGCTTCTTCTCGCAGCCCTTCTTCGTCGCTGAACAGTTCACAGGACTAAAGGGCAAATACGTCAAGCTGGAAGAGACCATCGAAGGCTTCCGCGAGATTGCAGAAGGCAAACACGACGACCTGCCCGAACAAGCCTTCTACATGGTCGGCACAATCGAAGAGGCCAGAGAGAAAGGGAAACAGATAGCAGAACAAGGATAAGCAGTGATGAGTAATGAGTGATGAGTAAGAGCCTGTCTTAACTCATTACTCATCACTCATCACTCATCACTTCTTTATGGCTGAACAGATTCAATTAGAGGTTGTTACGCCTGAGCGCCGCGTGCTGGCAGAAACTGTTGATTCCGTGAACGTGCCGGGTATGAACGGTGAGCTTGGCATACTGCCCGGACACACGCCGCTCATCTCTCAGCTTCAAACAGGCGTTCTCTCCTACGCGCAAGGCGGAGTGACGCACAAGTTGCTCGTCTCCGGCGGATTCGTAGAGGTCAATGCAGACCGCGCCTCCGTGCTTGCTGAGATAGCAGAGCGTCCTGAAGAGATCGATGCCGCGCGTGCGCGCATTGCGCGTGAGCACGCCGAGAAGACGTTAATCTCTTTTACAGGGACTGAAGAAGATTTTGAGATAGCACGCGCACGCCTTGAGCGCTCCGTGGTGCGACTACAATTAGCAACAGGCGCTCCGAATATCACTTAAAAGTTCCAAGTCTCAAGTTCCATGTTTCAAGTTGAAAACCACCTTTCTCTTGGAACATGGAGCCTGAGACTTGGAACTATTTTCTTGTTTCATGCTTGAAACGACAGCCCAAAGACGGTATAATGCATCTCGTTAATCAGTTGGTCCGGTAATCGTCAAGAAGGGTTTTTCAAGGGAATGTCGCAAGTCATAGCAGAAGCAGAAAGTCCGCGCCCCGTTTCAGGCGAGGCTACGCCCGAAGATATACAGGTCGAGCAGAGCCTTCGCCCGCGTCGCCTGGATGAGTACATAGGGCAGACGAAGGTCACCAGCAATCTGAGGATTTTTCTGAAGGCCGCGCGTGCGCGCCACGAAGCGCTCGACCACGTTCTATTTTATGGTCCGCCGGGATTGGGCAAGACTACACTCGCCAACATCATCGCGGCAGAAATGGACGCGCCCTTAAAGAGCGTCAGCGCTCCAGCGATTGAGCGCGGCGGCGACCTGGCGGCGCTTCTAACGAATTTGCAGGAAGGCGAGGTTCTCTTCATAGACGAGATTCATCGTCTTCGCCCGCAGATAGAAGAAGTGCTCTATCCTGCGATGGAAGATTATCAACTCGATGTGATGATCGGTCAGGGAACTGCCGCGCGTTCTATAAAATTAGAGCTTCCGAAATTCACTCTCGTCGGAGCTACTACGCGCGCCGGACTCATCACAGCACCTTTGCGCGGACGCTTCGGCATCATCCAGCACCTTGATTTCTACTCGCAGAAAGACCTTGAGATCATCATTCACCGCTCTGCTGAAATCCTTGGCGTTGAGATCGAAGCGAGCGGCGCACGCGAGATAGCGCGGCGCGCAAGAGGCACACCGCGCATCGCCAATCGTCTTCTTCGCCGCGTGCGCGATTACGCCGAAGTTCTGAGCGATGGACGAATCACGCAGGCCGTAGCACGACGCGCGCTCGACGAAATGGAAGTTGATCGCTTCGGTCTTGACGAAGTTGATCGCAGATTGCTGTCAGCGATTATCGAAAAATTCGATGGCGGGCCTGTTGGCGTCGGGACTATCTCAGCTTCAATCAGCGAAGAGCGCGAGAGTATAGAAGAGATCATAGAGCCTTATCTGATTCAGATTGGCTTTCTGAATCGAACGCCGCGCGGTCGCGTCGCAACCCGCGCAGCTTACAAGCATCTTGGCGTCACAGCCACTCAGAGAGAGGCGGGCGCGCTGGCGAGTTAATCTCAAAATCTTTTCAAGTTTCGGTCGGGATAATTGACTGGCCGAATAAAACCGGGGGCGATTGTTTTGAGGCAGATCGGGAGCTGCTTTGAGACGGTCGCCTTCGGTTTATAGATTTAGAAAGCCTAACTCTTGCTGCCCGCCCTGATGGCTTCGCGCATCTCTAAAACTGCGCGCTCCAAACCTGTGAAGATTGCGCGGGAGATAATGTTGTGGCCTATGTTGAATTCGGTTATCTCTTCAATTGAGGCGACCGCGCCGACGTTCCGGTAGGTGAGGCCGTGTCCGGCTGCGACTCTTATTCCATACTGCATGGCGAGCGTTGCGGCTTCGCGCAATCGTCTTAGTTCATGCGCGGCTCGCATTGCTCCTTCGTTGTGCGCGGCGCGAGCGCCCAGAGTTGCTTCCGCATACTCAGCCGTGCAGAGTTCAACTTGCTGCGCGCCGATTTCGTGCGCGACTTCGATCTGCTGCGGGTCCGGGTCTATGAAGAGGCTTGTGATGATGCCTCCTTCACGCAGGCGATGAACCGCCGCACGAACGATTGAGAGATTCGCGCGAGCGTCAAGGCCGCCTTCGGTTGTAATCTCGTTCGGATTTTCTGGAACGAGCGTGACGGCATCTGGAAGATTGTCGAGAGCGACCTTCATCATCTCTTCGTTCGCGGCCATCTCGACGTTCAAGTAAGTCGTAACCGTTTGACGAAGAGCGTAAAGGTCGTTGTCCTGAATATGGCGACGGTCGCCGCGAAGGTGAATCGTGATGCCGTCCGCTCCGGCCTGCTCGCAGAGCATTGCCGCAGCGACGATTGAAGGCTCAGGAGCGCGCCGCGCCTGACGAACGGTTGCGACGTGATCTATGTTGACGTTGAGTCGTGCAGTCATAAGCAGAGGTTAGATGTTAGTTAAAGAAAAGGTCAACTGCTTAACTTCAGGCATCCGCTTTGAAAGAGCTTGCAACTCTGCGCTGCGTGCCCTTGTCTGTTGATGGCGGCGCTGAAGTGTGCAGTTCGCGCTCTCTATCTTTTGCCCCTGTGCGCGCCGCAGCGATTGCTTCATCATACAAGCCAGCCCGCGCCCTGCGGCGAATCAATCGAACTTCATTGAACATGCGCCAGCTATCGCGCGCAACGCTCACCTTGCTCCCTTCGTTATGATTCCAGCGCACAGGCGTCTCTTTCAAAGAGAGTTGGGCAAGATAAGCAAGAAAGATCAGTTCAACGTCAAACCCGAAGCGGTCAATCGTAGCGGCTTCCAGAATCGGTCGGCAGACGTTTAGGCGGAAAGCCTTGAAGCCGCATTGAGTGTCCCAGAAGGGAAGCCCCGTTGCGAGTCGCACAATCAGGTTGAAGACGCGCCCGCCCTGCTCGCGCCGCCAGGGTTGATGCACGCCTATCAAGCTTCTATCAAGCGCACGCGAGCCGAAGGTCAGGTCATACTCTCCGCGCTCAATCGGCGCGATGAGTTTCGGAGTTTCAGTTATAGGCGTCGAGAGGTCCGC
This sequence comes from Acidobacteriota bacterium, assembly GCA_003222945.1. Taxonomy (GTDB): domain Bacteria; phylum Acidobacteriota; class Blastocatellia; order Pyrinomonadales; family Pyrinomonadaceae; genus QHXM01. Next base: position 29,987 of record QHXM01000093.1, on the reverse strand, counting down.
ATCTGTGAAGAGAGCCACGGGCGCGCGTGCGGCGAGCAAACCTTTGCGCACGACATAACCTTTGCCTCGATTCTCTCGCACGCGAATAAGCTCAGCGTCCACGCCCCCACGTCCCTCAAAACTCTTCTCGGCTACATCCGCAGTATTATCGCTCGATCCGTCGTCAACCACTATCACTTCCGTTTCAGGCCGCTGCTTATTCAGATACTCAAACACAATGCGCAAGGACTCGCCGAGCCGAGCCGCCTCGTTATAAGCAGGTATGACGATTGAGAGAGATGGAGACATCAAAAAAGTTTCAAGTTTCAGGTTGTTAACTTGAAACCTGAAACTTGAAACTGAATATATCATACGCGTTCGGCTTTTACCTGTTTCGGCGCGAGGCCATTGGCTATGCTATATTTGTCTTGTCCGTTGCGGGTTCATGTGTGAGAGCGGGCGAAAGGGTTTCGGGGAATGTCGAAAGAGTTCGGAATAATTGCTCTGATCGTTATCATCTCGGCGACGCTCGTCGGAGGCACGGTTGACATCTTCAGGAAGCGAGTCGCAGGCACTTGGGGGGCAGCGCCTGCAAGCCATGATGTAGTAAAAAATTATCAGGAAGCCGTCGAAGTTATATCGGACGAATACGCTGGCGACGTTGATTACGAAAAGGCTACTCAGGCAGCTATTCAGGGAATGCTCTCCACGCTGGACCCGCACTCCATCTTCTTTCCGCCCGCAGAATTCAGAAAGCTGGAGGAAGACAAGGACTCGCACCTGACAGGAATAGGCGTCACAATCCTTCGCCACCGCGATGGCGTTTATGTTCAGTCTGCGGTCCAGGGCACACCGGCTGCGCGCGCAGGTCTTCGCTACGGCGACCGCATCATTGAAGTTGATGGCAAGGACGCGCGCGATTGGTCTAGCGAGCAGGTCTCTAAGAACGTTCGCGGAGAACGCGGCGAGTCTGTGACGATCAAGATTGAGCGAGCAGGTGTGCCCGGACCACTCACATTTACAATCGTGCGCGAATCTGTTCCGCTGCCTTCGATTCGCAATGCCTACATGATTCGTCCGGGCACAGGCTACATAGGATTGACCGGAGGCTTTCAACAGACGACGGGCGATGAGTTGCGCGAGGCCATGACGAAGTTGAAGGCTCAGGGGATGCGTCAGGTCGTTTTGGACCTTCGCGGAAATCCTGGCGGTCTTTTGAATCAGGCGATTGAAGTCGCAAGCGAATTCTTACAGCGCGGCCAACCCATAGTCTCCATTCGCGGTCGCGTCGAGCACAAAGAGCCTTACATCTATCGCTCAACGGGAACAGAGCCGGAAGATTTTCCGCTCGTCGTTCTAATCAACCACAACTCTGCCTCCGCGTCTGAAATTGTCGCGGGCGCTTTTCAGGATTTGGGACGCGCGCTCATCGTCGGCCAGACCAGCTTCGGCAAGGGATTGGTTCAGGGTATCTTCGAGCTTGATTACGGCGCAGGACTGACGTTGACTACAGCCAGATACTACACGCCTTATGGTCGCTCTCTTCAACGCGACTACTCAAGCGGCTCGCTCTACGATTATTACGTTAAGCGCGATGAAGAGGACGAAGAGACTCCGCCAGCACACACGACACACGCGCCCGCACAGAAAGCGATTGACCCTGCGCTCTCTACACCAACGCCTACGCCTGTGCCTACGCCGACGCCCGCAGGTCCGCCCGTCACGACAGCCGCAGGCCGCGTCTTCTACGGCGGCGGCGGCATCACGCCCGACATAGAGGTCAAGCCGCTTCAGGTAACGCCGCTTCGCGCGCGCATAGCCGAAGCCGCTTTCTTCTTCACGCGCCAGTTGGCAGCAGGCCAGATTCAAGGACTCGAATCTTATCGCATCGAAAAAACAGACTACGATCACAATTTGCGCTCCACCGATTACCCAATCACAGACAAGGTCGTGCAAGCCTTCCGCGACTTCGTTCAGCGCGACGGCAATCTTGGAATAACTTCCGCACAGATTGATGAGGAACTGGATTTCGTGAAACTTCGCATACGCGACGAAATGGTCACAGCCGCTTATGCGAGCGACGCAGGCGCACGCGTACTATTAGACAGCGACCCGCAGATTATTCGAGCAATTGACGCCCTACCAGAGGCCAAGCGCCTCGCCGACAGCACACGCAACAACGCATCTCAGGGCTAGACCGCGAAATACGCGAAAGAGTTGAAGAGAGAATATGGCAATTCTCTTTTTTCTTTAGCGTCTTTAGCGTCTTTCGCGGTCTGGTTCTCTCGCGGTCAGCTGTTAGTCGAGGACGCGAGCAATTACACACTTCAGATAATAAGTTTCTGGCACGCTGAAAAGGATTGGATGATCGCTTGCCTGCATCCTCTTTTCTACAAGCTGCACGCGGCGGCGAGCGTCATGTGCGGCGTCCGCTATGATCTCAAGAAACATCTGCTCGGACATGTGATATGAGCAGGTGCAGGTCATGAGCACGCCGTCTGTGTTTAGCAGTTTGAGGGCGCGCAGGTTTATCTCCTTGTAGCCGCGAGCAGCCGCGCGGACGCTCGCACGATTCTTTGCGAACGCGGGTGGGTCCAGAACGATTGTGTCAAACCTCTCGCCCGCAGCTTCCATCTCGCGCAGCGCGTCGAAGACGTTTGCTTCACGAAACTCAACGTTGCGCGCATCGTTCAACTCAACATTGCGGCGCGCGGTGGCGATAGCATCAGCAGAAATGTCCAGCCCCAGCACGCTCCAGCAAACGGGCGCTAGATGCAGAGCGAACGCGCCGTTGAAGGTGAAGCAATCGAGAGCGCGACCCCGCGCGACACGGCGCACCGCCAAGCGATTCTCGCGCTGATCCAGGAATGAGCCTGTCTTCTGCCCGCCGAGAGGCTGAACCAGAAAGCGCACGCCGTTCTGCACAATCTCCAACTCTTCTGGCGCGTCGCCGTAAAGCAACCCGGCACGCATCTCTAATCCTTCAAGCTGGCGCACACGCACGTCGTTGCGCTCTATGATTGCGCGCGGGCTGTGCTCTTCCGCAAGAAGTTCAACGAACATCTCTTTCAAAGCTTCCGTGCCTTGTGAGAGAGTTTGAAGAACAAGAACGTCGTCGTAAACGTCAACTATCAGCGACGGCAGAAGATCGCCTTCGGAATAGACCAGACGATAAGCGTTCGCCTCATTCTTAATGCCCTTACGCCGACGCGCCGCTGCGCGCAGACGATTGCGCCACCAACTCTTATCAATCTTTTCATCGCTGAGCGTCAGTATGCGCAGAGAGATTTCCGAGCGCGAAGAGTAGAGCGCCTGGCCTACGAAACGCCCGCGCTCATCGCGCACGCTCACGATTGAGCCGCCGGAAATGTCCTTAGCATCTCTCACGTCGCTGCGATAAATCCATAGATGCCGGGCGCGTGCGCGCTCCGCCCCGCGTTGTGTGATAATGACGCTTCGTTCCATCCGTGCTATTAAATCAGAAAAGGGAACTTGAGAGCTAACTCGGAAAGAGACGCACCTTCTTATCATGAGAAAGAATCTTGATTCGATTAGGAACATTCTGTTCGATCTGGACGGAACGCTGACGGACTCCAGCGAAGGGATAGTGCGATGCCTGCAATACGCTCTGGAAAAATTGAGCCTTGAGTGTCCAACTCCGGCAGAGCTTCACGCTCACATTGGTCCGCCGGTACGCAATGCTCTAGGGCTGATAATGAAGACCGATGATGATGATTTGATAGAAGAGGCTCTGAGATTGTACCGCGTTAGATTCTCTGAAACAGGCATCTACGAGAACAGAGTCTATGAAGGCATACCGGAAACGCTCTCTGCCCTCAGTGCTTCATCAAGACGACTCTTCGTGGCGACTTCCAAGCCTCTTGTATTCACGGAGAGGATTCTGAATCACTTCCAATTGACAGACTATTTCGACGCAATTTTTGGGAGCGAGTTAAGCGGAAAGCTGGACAACAAGGTTGAGTTGATTCGCCACGTCTTATCGAGCACTGCTCTAGCGCCCGACGAGACCTTGATGATTGGCGACCGCATGTACGACATCATCGGAGCAAGGGAGAACGGCTGCCTTTCAATCGGCGTCACCTACGGCTTCGGCTCGGAAGAAGAGTTAAGAGGCGCAGGCGCAAACCTGATTTGCAAAAGCCCGCTAGAGATAGCCGAGCACTTCAGCGCGGAGTAATCTGTGCAAGATTCACGCGAGTCTTGAATCCAATTCCACAAAGATGTAACCTTAACTAAGTTTTTCCGAAAACAGACGAAGCTCTTTTGCAAAAACTCTTGAATGAGGAGGACTATTTTTTTATGCCTGAAGTTGGAGACATGGCCCCGGATTTTGAGTTGAAGAGCCATCTTGAGAAAGGCAAGACGGTGAAGCTCTCGGATTTTCGTGGGCAGAAGAACGTCGTTCTGGCGTTCTACCCGCTGGCCTGGACGCCCGTGTGAACCGCACAAATGCCAGCCTATGAAGCTGACCTTGAACGCTTCAAAGGCTACGATGCTCAGGTTCTGGGCATCTCTGTTGACAGCGTCCCGTGCAACACGGCCTGGGCTAAAAGCCTAGGCGGACTTTCCTACGATCTCTTGAGCGACTTTCATCCGAAAGGTGAAGTTGCACGCGCTTACGATGCTTATCGTGAATCGGATGGCATTTCGGAACGCGCGCTTTTCATCATAGATAAGGAAGGCAAACTCGCTTACAAGGACATACACAATATTTCAGACCAACCGGACAACGAAGACCTCTTCGAGGTTCTTCGCAAACTTGAATAGCAATCGGCGCTGTCTCTCTCTCGTGCGCCTAAAGGCCAGCGGGCTGAATCTGTTAATGCTTCGTAAGCGAAGCCTCTGCACGGATTCAGCCCGCAATGTTACAATGGCGCAAGGCGAAAGCAACATGAGCGACGACACGACACAAGACATGAACGGCTCGCGCTCGTTTGAAGAGCGCATCATGGCGCGCTTCGATGCGATGGATGCGCGGTTCGACGCGATTGATAGTCGTTTGACTAAACTTGAAGCGTGGATGGATAGAGTTGAAGCGCGGCTAGATGGCTTGGACGCACGTTTGACTAACCTCGAAGAGAAGGTTGACAGGCGCTTAATGGAGACGCGCCCGATGTGGGAAGCAGTGCAAGCTCAACTCGAAGAATTGAACGTGAAGTTTGATAGACTGAACGACAAGTTCGATCTTGTAACTTCGGATTTATATGATATGCGTAGCAAGGTCAAGTCGCTTAGCAAGCGCGTGACAGCACTTGAAGACGCGCGCTCATAGTAATCGCTATTACCAGGGACAATCTGTTATGAGCCTCTCGCGCAAATGCGTTCCGTTCACGCCCTTTGATCGCACGCTCGATAAAAGCACAATCGCGCTTGTCACGGCGGGCGGAGTTCATCTTAAAGACCAGGAAGCTTTCAACATCGCGGACGAGCTTGGCGATCTGACTTACCGCGTGATTCCGCCGGACGTTGATTCGCAGAAGCTAATGGTCACGCATCACCACTACGACCACACGGACGCGGACGCGGACATCAACGTAGTCTTCCCCGTTGACGTGCTGCGCGATCTGGTTGAAGAAGGTTTCATCGCTGCTGTTGCTAAAAAGCATATCGGCTACATGGGCTACACAATGCAGTTGAAGGCAATGTACGAAGGCACAGCGCCTGAGATTGCAAATGAGATTGATAAGGGGTCTCGCGCAGACGCGGTTATTCTGACGGGCGGTTGACCGAACGTTTGTCACCGCACGGTCGTTGCGGTCCAGCGCGAGATAGAGATGCGCGGCATTTCAACGGTTCTAATTACAGTCAGCCCGGAGGTTTCTGCTCAAATGCGTCCGCCGCGCGCGCTCTACCCGAAAGGATTTAAGATAGGCAACAGTCTGGGTCGCCCGAACATGCGCGAGCTTCAACGCCAAGTCTTGCGCGACGCTCTCACTTTGTTGACAGAGAACACGCGCCCAGGCGATTACGTCACGCGCGAATATCCAGATTACGGCGAGCAGTACGAGCCGCCCAGAGTTAAGAAGTAACCGAAGGCCGACCAAAGAATTCCGAAGACTCTGATGCCTTTGCCTGTAGCACATGGAGCGGTCGGCGCTGGGTTAGTTGCTCTTGTGCGAGCCAATAGCTCTGTGCGTCGTGATTGGAAGATGCTTCTTGCAGGCGCAGCGCTCGCCATCACTCCCGATTTAGATTTCTTCTTTCTATGGGTACTGCATTTAAGAGGCTGGCATCGCGGATTTACGCATTCGATTACGATGGCCGTTGTCGTGACGGCTCTTCTATTTGCTCTTTTGGGCAAGCGCCGCGCGAGAGATGTTATTGCTTATGGATTAGCTTTTCTTTCTCACGGACTGCTGGATTTTGCGACCACTAAAAGTGCGGGCGGCGTTGAACTGTTCTGGCCTTTCTCAACGGAGAGGTTCAAGCTGGGCTTGATAGATTTTCTGGAGCTTCCAAGTGGATATAGTATTTCAGAAATTATCAAGTATAGCCTGATAGAGCTTGCAGTATTCGTTCCCGTTCTATTGCTCGTGTTGTTGCTTCGGGAGTATATGTTCCCAAAAATTCGATCTGCGTAAAGAATGAAATTCTTATGCACTGCCGTTGTTCTTACTCTTCTTCTTCAATGCGAATCTTCATGCGGCGTAGCGTTCGCATGTCTTCATCAGTCAATTCGAGCGAAGCATCTTCGCTTTCAATCTCTTCATCCAGCGAATTCAGGCGCAGAGCTATCTCAAGTCGAAGGGTCAACTCCATATCGTAGCCAGCCTCGCGCAGTCGCTCTATGGCTTCTGCGACCTCTGTTGATTTCTCTACAGCAGAGTTAATGGCTGTTCCAAGTTCCTGAACGATCTCTTTTGCCTCGTCGTTAATATCCAAAATATACCTGAGCCGCGTTTGAGATTTCTTTAAGCTTTGAATGAGGATGCTAAGCGACCAGCAACGCTGCGGTCAACTGCTATCACGAGGAAGAGCATGATTGCGACGCTCGCTCGCGCTGTGCTAGGCTTCTTGCAAAATCGAAAGTCATGGTCACCAAACAGAGCGTTGAGCGGCGAGAGCATTTCGAGACATCTTCGGGCATTGAACTGCCCGCGGACTTCAACCCGTCCAACGTCGAAACGATTGACTATGAGAGAGACCTTGGCGCGCCCGGCGAGTTTCCCTACACGCGCGGCATACGCCCGAACATGTATCGCGGTCGCTTCTGGACCATGCGCCAGTACGCGGGCTATGCGACGGCTGAAGAATCAAACGCGCGCTACAAATATCTCTTGGCAAACGGAACGACTGGTCTCTCGGTCGCCTTCGATCTTCCAACGCAGATCGGTCTTGATTCAGATGACCCGCTCGCCACAGGTGAAGTGGGCAAAGTCGGAGTTGCGATTGATTCTATAGAAGATATGCAGCGGCTCTTCGACGGCATCCCGCTCGATTCAGTCTCGACTTCGATGACGATAAACGCGACGGCCTCGACGCTGCTCTGTCTCTATCTCGCCGTAGCAAAGCGACAAAATATTAGCTTCGACAAAGTCAACGGCACGATTCAGAACGACATCCTGAAGGAGTACATAGCGCGCGGCACGTACATCTATCCGCCGCGTCCATCGCTCCGACTGATTACGGACACCTTCGCCTTCTGCTCGCGCGAAGTTCCGAACTGGAACATGATCTCAATCAGCGGCTATCACATACGCGAAGCAGGTTCGACAGCCGTGCAGGAAGTGGCCTTCACGCTTGCGGACGCCATAGCTTATGTCGAAGCTGCGCTAGAAACGGGACTGAAGATTGACGAGTTCGCACCGCGCCTTTCATTCTTCTTCAACTCGCACAACAATCTTCTTGAAGAGATAGCAAAATTTCGCGCCGCTCGAAGACTGTGGGCACGCCTGATGCGCGAACGTTTCAACGCGCGCGATCCCCGCTCTCTCATGCTACGCTTTCACGCGCAGACCGCAGGCTCAACGCTTCAGGCTCAGCAACCCGAAGTCAACATCGTCCGCACGACGATCCAAGCGCTCGCGGCGGTCCTTGGCGGAACACAGTCTCTACACACGAACGCGATGGACGAAGCGCTGGCCTTGCCGACAGAAGACGCCGCGCGTATTGCTCTGCGCACACAGCAGGTCGTAGCTTACGAATCCGGCGTCGCAGATACGGTTGACCCGCTCGCAGGCTCTTTTGCGATTGAAGAATTAACGAACGAGATAGAGCGCCGCGCCGCCCTCTACATCGAAAAGATTGACGCGATGGGCGGGATGCTGCGCGCGATTGAGACAGGCTACGTTCAGCGCGAGATTCAGGACGCGGCCTACAAATATCAACGAGCCGTAGAGACAAACGATCAAACGGTCGTCGGTCTAAACCGTTTTCAGGTTGAAGAAGAGACGACTGTTCCCACTCTTCGCATTGACCCTGCAATCGAGCAGGCGCAGGTTGAGCGTGTTCGCGCGCTACGCTCACGGCGCGATGCTGTTGCAGCCGAAACCGCGCTCGTCGAACTCGAAGATGCCGCACGCGGAACAGAGAACATGTTGCCGCGCATACTCGCCTGCGTCGAAGCCTTTGTTACGGTCGGCGAAATCAGCCATCGCCTGCGCCGCGTTTGGGGCGAGTATCAAGAGGCCGTGACGGTCTAGCTGATTTATCTGAAGAAAGGATTGCTCCGAGTGGCAAAGACTTTCAAATATCGCGTGTGCCAGGTTCAGATGGCGCGTGTGACTTTCGTCAACGGCCTCTGGCAAGGATTACAGATTCAGGAGGGCATAGATCAGACGCAGTTATACAACTCTTGCCCTATGGTCTGGGAGTATCTTGATTCCGCAGGACGCGACGGTTGGGAGCTTGTGGCTACCGCAGAGCAAGCCGTCAGCTATGGTCCAGAGGTTGCGAATATGACGAGTATGATCTTTCTTAAGAAAGAGTTTAAGCAGGATTAAGACAGAACTTCATGTCACATCTACTCGAAGTCAGGAATCTACAGACGCAATTCAAGACGCGCGCGGGACTAGTGCGTGCGGTTGACGGCGTGAGCTTTTATGTTGACCGTGGCGAGTTGCTGGGAGTCGTCGGAGAATCGGGCTGCGGGAAGTCAATCACGGCGCTTTCCATCATGCGGTTGATTGCGCCGCCGGGAAAGATCGTCAGTGGCGAGATTCTTTTCGAGGACAATAATCTGTTGGCTTTGTCTGATGAACGGATGCGAGCGATTCGCGGCGACGATATTGCTATGATCTTTCAAGACCCTATGACATCGCTCAATCCCGTTTACACTGTGGGCGAGCAGATTGCGGAAGCTCTTCGCCTGCATCGAAAACTTTCGCGCAAAGCTGCACGCGAAGCTACGATTGAAGCTATGAAAGAGGTCGCAATCCCTGACCCTGCGCGAAGAGTTGACGATTATCCTCATCAGCTTTCGGGCGGGATGCGACAGCGCGTGATGATAGCGATGGCGCTCGCGTGTGACCCGAAGCTTTTGATTGCAGACGAGCCTACGACTGCGCTGGACGTTACGATTCAGGCGCAGATACTTGAACTTTTGGATGAACTGAGACGAACGCGCGAGCTTGGCGTCGTTCTGATTACGCATGATCTGGGTGTGGTCGCAGAAGTCGCTGACCGAGTGGCCGTGATGTACACGGGGCGCATTGTAGAAGAGTCTCCGGTCGAAGAATTATTCGCGCGACCGAAGCATCCTTACACGGAAGGATTGCTGCGGTCCGTGCCTAAGTTGACTGAAGCTGAAGTAAAAAAGGCTGTGCGACTTGAGACAATCGAAGGTGTTGTGCCGAGTCCGACCAGTTTGCCGCCCGGCTGTCATTTCGCGCCGCGCTGCTCTCATCGTATGCCGCGCTGCGAGCAGGGCGAGATTCCGCTCTATGATTTGGAGGGCGGCGTGCGGGTTCGTTGTGTGCTATATGATTTGGCTGCGGCTGTCACAGCCGATCACAATGCGGCGATTAACGATAGACCATAGAATAAAGGAGCAGGGAAGGTTGAGCGCACGAGCGATAACTTATCCGCGAAATCACGCTAAACAACGTGAAGAGGATTAGAATTCATTTCGCGTTGTTTAGCGTCGTTTCACGGACTATGCTTCCTTCTTTCATTACCTATTGAGCGATGAGTCATCCGTCACAAGAAAATTCAAGTGTGCCTCTGCGTGAAGCGGCGGCAGCAGAGGCGCGTGATGCTTTGATGAAAGGGCGCGGTGCTGACGAGCTTGTGCGCGTGCGCGGGCTTGTGAAGCATTTTCCGGTCGAAGGCTCTGACGATGTTGTGCGTGCTGTGGACGGCGTGACGTTTGAAATCCTGAGCGGCGAGACGCTTGGGCTTGTCGGCGAATCTGGCTGCGGGAAATCTACTGTTGGTCGTTGCCTTCTTCGCTTGATTGAGCCTACGGCGGGCGAGATTGAGTTCGAGGGGCGCGACGTTCGTGCTTTGAGCAAGAGCGAATTGAGAAGCCTCCGACGCGAGATGCAGATTATCTTTCAAGACCCGTATGCCTCGCTCAATCCGCGCATGAAGGTGCGAGACATCGTCGGCGAGCCGTTAGTGATTCACGGATTGAAGAGCAAGGAAGAGAAGCGTGCGCGCGTCGCAGAGCTTTTGAAAAGAGTAGGGCTTGACCCTGAGTATATGAACCGCTACCCTCACGAGTTCTCTGGCGGGCAGCGTCAACGCATAGGCATCGCACGCGCTCTCGCGAGCTTTACGCGCGACCGCTTCATCCTTACACGCAGGCGCTGCTCTCTGCTATTCCGATTCCTGACCCGAAGCGCAAGCGTGACCGCATAATTCTGACGGGCGATGTGCCCACGCCAATCAATCCGCCGTCGGGCTGTCGCTTTCGCACGCGCTGCCCGATGGCTATCAAAGAGTGCGCGCACATTGACCCGGACCTGCGCGAAGTCTCGCCCGGCCATACTGTCGCCTGCATACGTGTTCCGGGCTGGGCCGAAGCTCCGACATCGGCTTAGAATTTCACGCTCTCGTCGGTTGAAACATCGCTTGTGGGATTAACGTATCAGCGAAGTAAATCTTGGTCAGTAATCAGTTGTCCGTTGTTAGTTGTTCGCTTTATCGAGTTGAACCTTTAATTTTCAAGCGACAGGCTTATGAAGCGAAAACCACTGACCATTGACAACTGACTACTGACAGCTTTTCAAAGAAAGGACTCCCCGTAATGCGTCGCATCGTTGGCATAATCATATTCATCATTGGAGTGCTGCTCTTGCTCGCATACTTCGTGATGAAGGTTCAGGAGATAGGAATATGGTTTGGTATTTCTACGACAGTCGTTGGCGCGGCTATCTTCGGCTTGAGCTTCGTTCCAAAGCCGCAGCCCGGTCCAGACGCGCCGCCGCCGCTTTCTCCGGCAGAAAGAATCACGCGCGTATTCTACGAGCCTGAGCCTGTTTTTAAGAACCTGCGCTACCACCCGCGCTGGCTCGCAGCCTTCCTTGTCATCGCGTTCGCCGCAAGCATATACACGATTGCTTCCACGCAGCGACTCGGACCAGCGAAGATGGCGAGCGATCTTGCTGACAGGGCGATTGCGGGCGGCTTCATTCCGCCTGATAGAGCAGAGGCAGCCAAAGCAGCGATTATTGCGCAGGCTGAGAACCAGGGCGTCCTTACCAAAATCATCACGCCGCTTTCGGGCATCAACTTTGCGTTCCTAATCATGTTGCTTCTGGCGGGAATTTACACGCTCTGCGTGCTCGCCTTCGGAGGGCGCATAAATTTCTGGCAGGCGCTGTGCGTTGCCGCTTATAGCTCGCTTCCGCCCATAGTGATTGAAAGGATACTGAGCCTGATCTTGCTTTACGTGAAGTCGAAAGATGATCTTGAAACAATAAGGGTGCAAAGAGGACTTGCGCGAGCAGACCTTGGGATTCTGGTCTCTGCTATGGACCATCCGTATCTTTACACAATCGCAAGCATGATGGGCATCTTCACTCTTTACGGATGGTGGCTGGCTGCGACCGGACTTCGCAACGCGGGCGAGAAACTGAGCAGCGGCTCTGCCTGGACTATCTTAATTATACTCTGGCTCCTGGGAGTTGCGCTCGCTCTGGCCGGAGCAATGTTCGCGCCAAGCTTCGTTGGATAAGCGACTTGAAGTCAGTACCAACTGCTGCAAGCGGGAGATGGAAGGGATGAAGGATGAGGGATGAATGAAAAGAGCATTCGGCTCTTACTTCATCCCTCATCCCTGCTCTCGCGGTGGTACTGACCTTATCTACTCGTACCTGAGTGCTTCAATCGGATCAAGACGCGCGGCTTTCCACGCGGGCCACAATCCAAAGACGAGGCCGATGGCGACGCTCGCTATGATGCCGCCGAGCGGTGCCCAGATGGGAACGTAAGAGGGAACGATTAGACGTATCAGCAATGTTGTCAACCATCCGATTCCCAATCCAATCAACCCGCCGAGTCCTGTCAGTGTCATAGCTTCAATCAGAAACTGCCAGAGGATGTCGCGCTTTCGTGCGCCTATGGCTTTGCGAATCCCAATCTCGCGCGTGCGCTCTGTGACAGAGACTAGCATTATATTCATCACGCCTATGCCGCCGACCATTAGGCCAACGCTTGAGATAACGACCATAGCGATTGCTACCCCGAACGTGATGGCGCGAAACTGATCCAGCACGCTCTCAGCCGTAGCCATTCCGAAATTGTCCGGCTGGCCGAAGTGCACGCCGCGTCTCACGCGCAGCATGTCAGTGATCTGATCTCTCGCCTCGTCCATCATTCCCGGACGAGCAACGGCCAGGATGAACACATCCTGAGAATTCGGCTTGAGCTTGTGCGCGACGTTGTAGGGCATGTAGATGACGCTGTTCTGCTGGTCGTTGCTGCCGCCGAAGAGGAAGGATTCGCGCTTTTCCAGAACGCCTACGACGCGAAACTCGTTGCCGCCAATCTCAAGAGTTTTATCTATTGGCGAAGTGAAGGGAAAGAAGCTGTCCGCGACGCCAGAGCCTATGATGCAGACCTGCTGGTTCGTGTCGTTCTCGAACTGATTGAAGTAGCGGCCTTCGGAGACTATCTCCGTGCCCGCGCGCTCGTAATCCGGCAGCGTCCCCTGCAACTGAATCGCAGCCGATGTCTTCCCGTTTGCCGAAACGTTTATCTTCTGTCCGAAGAAGTTGTTCGAGACATCAAGGAAGGGGACACTCAACTCGACAGCCGGAAGACTACGGAGCGCGAGCGCGTCGTCGTAAGTCAGGTTTTTGCGCATACGCTCTTCGCGCGTGAGGCGACCCAAGCGAAGACCGGGCTGAAACTTTGCAATGAAGATCGAGCGCGTGCCGAAAGATTCGACCTCGCGTCGGACCGAAAGGTCTATGCCGCTGATGATAGAGGCAATCGCCATAACGGTCCACACGCCAATGACCACGCCGATGACGGTCAGAAACGAGCGCAGCTTATTCGTGCGCAGAGTCTGAAGCGCCATCTTCAGATTTTCGTAAATATCGCTGCGAAGAATCATGATAGTGATGAGTGATGAATGATGAGTAAGAGCTTGGTTTTTGCTCATCACTCATCACTCATCACTTTTTTAATCCGCTCTCAACGCCTCAATCGGGTCCAGGCGCGCCGCCTTCCACGCCGGGAAGATACCGGACATGATGCCTATGCCGCCCGAAACTATTAGGGCGACGATGACCGCCGCTATTGATAAATAGGTCGGGAAAATAACTGCCGTTATAATGCGCCCCACAATCCAGGCGAGTATCACGCCGATTGCTCCGCCGATTGCAGAGAGCGTGACGGCCTCTACCATAAACTGCTTTAGAATGTCGGACCGGCGAGCGCCGATTGATTTTCGTATGCCTATCTCTTTGGTCCTTTCCGTTACGGAGACGAGCATGATGTTCATAATCACTATGCCGCCGACGACGAGCGCAATCGCGGGCACGGCAATCGCAACGATTGAGACTGTGCCGAGAACGCGGTCTCGTATGCCCGTTATCGCATCGGGCGTCAAAATCCCGAAGTTGTCCTTATCGTTTGCGGCCAGATGCCTGCGCGTCCGCATCAGAAACCGCGCCTCTTCAACCGCGTCATTGAAATTCACGCCCTTCTTTGCCGTAGCAACGAAATAGAGCGAGCGTTGATTAATCAGGTTGCCGAAGTTGCTCGCATAAGTTTTCAAAGGAACAGTGATGAAGTTGTCCTGCGGAACGCCGAAGACAGTTCCCTTGGCCGTCTGCACGCCTATGACACGATAGGGCAGGCCAGCGATTGTAATCTCATTGCCGACCGAGTTTCCTGAAGGAAAGAGCTTATTCGCCACATCAGCGCCTATGTAAGCAACACGCATCTGCGCGTCGTTTTCAGCGTCGGTGAAGAATCGCCCGTCCGATATGTCCAGATTGTCAATGTCGGCCATGTTCGCCGTCGCTCCGTCAACCGGAACGTCTTCTATAATCTCAGAGCCGCGCTTGACCTGCGCTCGCGTAGCGTTGGCTCTTGCTCCGAGCTTATCAATCAACTGCGTTCGCTCATGCACGTAGTCAAACTCATCGAGCGTCAAATCCTTGTTGCGTCGCTGAGCGGCGGCAATCGTGTCAACGTTCTTGAAATCGTCAAAGCTGAAACGGCGAACGCTGAAAGATTGCGAGCCGATGTTAGCGACCTTCTCATCGAAGTATGCGTTGAAGCCTTGAATGACAGAGACGACGACGACCACAGCCGTCACGCCTATAATCATGCCGAGCAATGTTAAGGCCGAGCGAAGCTTATGCGCCCAGATTGCGGAGAGCGCGAGTTTTAATGTCTCTATGAATTTCACTGCCCGTTATTACGTTTAATTTTGGGGATGGTTGCAAACCGAGGGGGATTATGTAACTACTAAAATCATCAACCAAAAAATTGACGCGCCTTGCATTTGAATCCGGGCAGCACGGATGAAGTCACGTCATCTTCATCCATCAGAGTTTTGTCGAGCGCAAGGTTGTGTCTCTTCAGCCGGTATATCTCTAAATACTTATTCACTGGATCGGCAATCCAGTACTCTTTGACGCCGTGCTTGCCGTAAACCTGACGCTTAACTTCACGATCACGCCGCGCATTCTCTTTGCCGGGCGAGACAATCTCAATGGCGAGTTCAGGTGCTTCGTAGATGCGTTCTTCAGAACCGATATTGTTTATCTGCCAATTACTTATGAAAACGATATCTGGAATGGCACTGTTATAATTATCAAAAATCACGCCCGGCGTTGGTATCACTTCCCCAATTGGATTCTGCTCAAGATAAATCCTGATAAGGGTTGCGATGTTCATAAGGACACGTTGGTGAGAAAGGCCAGGTGCACGCGACACGAAAAGTTCTCCTTCAAAGAGTTCATAGCGATTGCCATCATCGGGCAGCGCCTCAAGGTCTTCGATTGTTAAGATGGGTTCTACTTTGGCTGACATTATCTGTTTCCTGCTTATAGTTTTCTTGACGGAGACATTATCACAATAAGGAAAACGTATCTAATCCCCTATTCGTATCTTAACGCTTCAATCGGGTCAAGGCGCGCTGCCTTCCAAGCGGGCCATAATCCGAAGATGATTCCGACGGCTGCCGAGATGCCCAGGCCAATCGCAATCGCCCAGAGCGGCACGAACGCAGGAAGCGGCGAATATTTATTTACAAGTAAGCTCGCAACTTCGCCTACAATCAAACCCGCAACGCCGCCAATGGCCGTCAGGCAAACCGCTTCGACGAGGAATTGTGAAAGAATGTTGCCGCGCGTTGCGCCCACAGCTTTGCGAATCCCAATCTCGCGCGTGCGCTCTGTGACAGAGACTAGCATTATATTCATCACGCCTATGCCGCCGATCATCAAGGCTACGAATGAGACTGCTGTCAGCACGAGCGCGGTCGCGCCTGTCAATTGGTTGTAGATGTCGAGAAGTGAATCCTGCGAAGTGACTGCAAAGTTGTCCGTGTCGCCCGGACGAACGCGGCGCTGTCGGCGCAAGATTTCCGTCACCTCGTCCATTGCGGATTTTACGTAAGCGCGCGAGATGGGGCGCGCGATGATGAAGAAGGCTGATTCGGGCGAAGGCAGATCGGGATAATACTTGTCGTAAGTCGTAATCGGAATAAAGACTGTGTTATCGCGCGACTGGCCGAAGAAATTTCCAAGAGGCTCCATCAACCCAACGACGCGATAGGTGTTGCCGTTAATCTTTATATCTTTATCCAGCGGGTCTTCGTAAGGAAAGAGCGCGTGCGCGACATCAACGCCGGGGATGCAGATATTCGAGCGCGCTTCCATGTCGCCGTCGCTGATCCAGCGACCGTGGTCAACATATTGCGAATGCACAAACTCGTAATAAGGCGTCGCGCCAATCAGGACGGGCGTGTCCGTCTGCTTGTCCTCGTAACGAAGAGTTGCAGAAATCAATCTGTGAATCGGCGATACACCCGCAAGCGACGCGGCCTCGCGGCGGATTGCGTCAGCATCAGCAATCGTCAACTCTTTGCGGTGCAACTCTTCGGCCTTCGGCATTCGCCCGAAGCTGGGATTGAACTTCGAGACGAAGATAGTGTTAGACCCAAGAGCTTCGATCTGTTCGGCGAACGCGCGATTCAATCCCTGAATAATCGAGACCATGAAGATGACCGTGATGACGCCGACGCTCACGCCCAGGATAGTCAGAGACGAGCGCAGCTTGTTTGCGCGCAACGTCGAAACGGCGAGCCCTTAACGCATCAATCGGATGAAGGCGCGCTGCTCTCCATGCGGGCCATAATCCGCTGATGATTCCAACTAAGGATGAGACGCCGACGCCTAAAAGGGCTGAGCCTGCGCTCATCAAAAGTGGAAAGCCCATCAGCATAGAAATCAAGTATGCGAGGCCAAAACCTGTGACGACGCCGATTGCTCCGCCGATGGCTGTGACGGTGACGGCTTCGATCAGAAACTGTCGAAGGATGTCCGTCTGCCGCGCGCCGACGGCTTTGCGTATGCCTATCTCTTTGGTCCTTTCCGTCACGGAGACGAGCATTATATTCATGACGACTATGCCGCCGACTACGAGCGAGATTGCGGCGACTCCGATAGTGACCAGATAGATGTTGGAGGTAGCCGAGCCGTAGAGGTTTAGAAAGACATCCTGCGTCTCAAGCGCGAACCCGTCCTCTTCATCACGAAAAGTTTTACCCCGGCGGTTGCGCATAATCGCGCGCACCTGATCCTCGACTTCTGTGATCTTTTCAGCCGACGCTGCCTGAATGAAGACGACCAGAGAGTTTCGCGCGCCGTAAATTTTTTGATAGGCCGTGTAGGGAATGTAAATCAAATTGTCGCGCGAGAAGCCGAAGATTTTTCCTTTCTTTTCTGCGACGCCGACTATCTCAAAAGGGCGTCCGGCTATACGCACATCCTGGCCTATGACGCTTTCGGGCGGCGCGCCGCCGAAAAGATTTTCGAGAATGTCCGTGCCGACCACACAGGCCTCGCGTCCTGCGGCATACTCGCTATCGGAGAAGAATCGTCCAGCATCCAGGTTTACTGCGTCTATGTCGAACATAGAGATTGTTGCGCCGCGAATCGTCACCTCATCGGATTTCTGATCTGCGTGCTTGATGGTCTCGCGCGGCACGTTCGCAGAAAGTCCCGTGCGCCAGCAAAGATTACAGAGCCGCGCAATCGCTTCCCAATCTTCGTGCGTCACATCCTTGCGCTTGTTGAATCTCAGAAAATCTTCACGCGAGGTGATTATCTGCGGGCGCTTTGAGACAGAGAAGACCAGAGGCGGCGATGCGGTGTCGTCGCTTGGGCTTTTGAGAAGCACTGATCTGCTTGCCGCCCACGCTCGTCGCCCGGTCAACGCTTCTCTCCATCTCTTCGACTCGCTTTCTTATCTCAGCCGCTCGTCCTTCTCAATCATTCCGTCTCTGATTGAGATAACGCGGTAGGCGCGTGCGGCTATGTCTGGTTCGTGTGTGACCACGATGATCGTGTTGCCTTCGGAATGAAGTTTTTCAAAGAGATTCATAATTTCGTAAGAGGTGTGCGTGTCGAGCGCGCCTGTTGGCTCATCCGCGAGAAGGATCGAAGGATGATTGACGAGCGCGCGTGCGATCGCAACGCGCTGGCGCTGACCGCCGGAAAGCTCGTTGGGCTTGTGCATCATGCGGTCCGTTAATTCAACTGCTGCGAGCGACTGCTTTGCCTTCTCGTGGCGCTCGGTAGAACTCATGCCAGCGTAGATTAAAGGAAGCTCTACGTTGTGAAGCGCGGTTGCGCGTGCAAGAAGGTTGAAGGTTTGAAAGACAAATCCGACCTCTTTGTTTCTTATGCGCGCTAATTCGTCGTCGTCCATCTCTGAGACGTTCTTGCCGTTGATCCAGTATTCGCCTTTGCTGGGAGTGTCCAGACAGCCAATCAGGTTCATCAAGGTTGATTTGCCAGAACCGGATGGACCAATGATTGCGACATACTCGCCCTTCTGCACGTCGAACGATACGCCGTGAAGAGCGTGAACCTCTTCAGAACCCATCTGATATGTCTTCCAGATGTCGCGCATGGAGATGAGCGCGGCTGGTACTGCGTCGCGCACAAGAACCTCGCCGTGTTCGAGCGCGCTTGCGCCTGTAGGGGTAGCAAGTGTAGCGTCGCTCATCTCTTATTTCTCCGTGTTGGCGTTACCGCCGCCAAGCTTCAAGACCTGACGCTTAACTTTCGTGTCGTCTTTCAGCATCTTCAAGACGCGGCTCGGACCAGTTACGACCTCCATACCATCCTGCACGCCGCTCAAGATTTGAATGTCGGACTCGCCCGTGATGCCTGTCTCTACGGGGATGAACTTGACCTTGTTGTTGGCCTGTAGAATATAGACGCCCTTTACGTCTTTCGGCTTCTCTCCAGAGGGCGTAGGCTGAGGCACGCTTCCCGTAGCGGCAGGAGTCGGAGGCGGCGTCGCAGGCTTTTCGACTATGGCCTGAAGTGGAACTGCTATGACATCTTTTTCAACTTTGGTAGTGATGACGGCGGTTGCGCTCAAGCCTGGTTTTAATCCATCCTTTATATCATCGGGCACATTCACTAACTGCACCACGACGCGAAACTCTTTCGCCTCCTGAACGTTGATTGTGTTCTGAAGACCGCCTTGAGTTGAAGACTTGCCTACGGCGAGAGGAGTCTTCTGCGTTACCTCGCCCTCGAGGTCTCTGTTCTGGAAAGCATCAACTTTGATCTTGGCTTTTTGTCCGACCTGAACGTCCGTAATCTCCGTTTCATCAACTTTGACTTCGACGTTCACGGTTGACATGTCCGCGATTGTCAGAAGCGGTGTTGTAGAAAGACCTGCGACTGCGAATTGACCGACCTTTGATGGAATCTCCGCGACGATTCCTGTGATGGGAGCAAGCTGCAAGGATTTGGCAAGCTGGCTGCCCTGACCGCGTAGGAGCGCCTGCTGCTGTGTGGCTCGCGCCTCGCTAGTCTGAACGCCTTGCTGTGCGACCTTGACGTTTGTCTGAGCATTAACGACGGCGACGCGCTGTTGATTAACGCGAGCCTTCGCCTCTTCAACAGCAATCTCTTGTGTTTTTAGGTTCGCTCGTGCGGTGCTTAACGCGACCTTCGCCTGCTCGAATCTATCACGCGCCGCATCGTACTCAGAGCGCGAGGCGACGCCAGATTCGACAAGCTCTGTTGCGCGCTTCAACTCGCGCTGAGCAGTATTCAGATCAACCTGCGCGCGGTCAACGCTCGTTTGAGAAGAGACGACTTGCTGACGAGCTTGCGCCAGACTCGCTTCGGCAGCGGTCTGCGCTTGCTGCGCGTTTGCGACACCGTTCTGCGCAGCGATTATCTGCGTGCGAGCATTCTGCGTGTCGCTCATGGCGGCTTGAAGGGCTGCTGCCTGCGCTTCCTGGTTCGACTGAAGTTGCGTGGGGTCAAGACGGACGAGTTGCTGTCCCTTAGTCACGCGGTCGCCTTCTTTGACGTAAATCTCTTCTATGCGGCCTGCGACCTCGCTAGTCATGTTGACGTATTGAATGGGGCGAACTTCGCCTGACGCCGTCACGGTCGAGCGAAGTTCAGGACGCTTCTTGACTATGACGGTCGTTACTTCGGGTTCATCTTTTCCGCCAGCGAGTATGCTTATGACGATAATGATTCCGAGCAGTGCGACTGCGGAAACGGCTATAACAATCTTTCTCTTACGGCTCAAAGCCATCTTAGTTTATTCCTTAACTAATGGGGATTGGATGTGTCGGGCCAACCTATAAAATTTTACGTTCAAACTTGTGGCGATCAATTCAGCCAAAGCTTTTACGTCGAAACCGCGTAAACAGTTTCATTATACGCGATGAGCAACGGCGGGCAGAAGTTCGCTGGCAAGGAAAAGAGCGACGTTTAGAGTACCAAACAAAACCGAGGGGTTCGGATAGATAACACAGATTCAAACAGGGATGGACAGGATAAACAGGATGAAAAAGCGATGAAACTAATCTTTATTTATGTAACCTTCGATATTCGAGTTTAGGATTGCCAAAGTTCACCAACAGGCCGACATCTATATCAGTGGCCTTGAGGTAGTTGATAACTTGAGCTTGATGCTCTGGCCGAAGAGTCGAGACTGTTTTCAATTCGATAATAAGTTTGTCGTCAACCAGAATATCTACAAAAAGTCGCCGACAATAACGCCGCGAAATTTGACCTTTAACGGCACTTGTGCTTCAACCCGGAGTCCCTTCTGTCGTAAGGCAACCAATAAAGCCTTCTCATAAACGGACTCCAAGAAACCGGCACCGAGTTCATTGGCAACTTCAAAACATGCTCCTATTACCTTCTCTGTCAATCCTTCATGCAGCAATGATTCTATTTTTATCCTGTCTATCCTGTCCATCCCTGTTAATTCTTTTCTCGGAATTCAAGGCTTGAGGATTCTATCCGTCAGGCCGATCTTCGCCAGAATCTTTTTAGCTTCTTCGTCTGTGGCTGCGCGCGGCGTGCTGTAGTGTTCAACGATGACGGGGATGAGTTCTATCTGTTCGACTTCGGTTGTGCGCGCTGCCTTTGTCGGATCATTTGCAGATGGTCGAAGCGGAGTTGCATCTTTGCTGAGCAGGGTAATCTTTAAGGCCAGCCCCTCTTTTGTGTCCTGACTCCATTCCTGATCGAAGATGAAGTTGCCCAGGGAATAGAAGATGTACTTGCCCTTGTATTGCTCCGTAACCTGAACCCAGTGCGGGTGCGCGCCGATAACTATGTCCGCGCCATCATCAATGGCTGCGTGCGCGAAATCAACTTGACCCTGATTCGGTCGTCTCGTGTACTCGACGCCTGCGTGCATCGTGACGACTATGAAATCGGCCTGAGTTTTTAGCTTGTCAATCGCGTTCTTCAAACGCTGCGTGTCTTCGATTCGAGCGACGTAGTCGTTGCGTGCGACGCCGCCATCATTCACAGATGAGTATGAAGCGCCGACGAATCCTACACGGACGCCTTTGATGGTGATAACTTTCGGCTCCCACGCTTCCGTTAGATTGTTTCCAGTGCCCATGTGCGTGATGCCAAGGTTGTCGAGATACTTGCCAGTGCTCAGTAATCCTGCCAGCCGCTGATCCATCGCGTGATTGTTCGCAAGGTTCAGGACCTTGAAGTTGTACTTCGAGAGTCCCGTTATGTCGCGCGTGTGCGCGTTGAAGACGAGACCTTTGCCGATTATCTGGTCGTTGCCGGAGATGGGAGATTCAAGATTGGCGAAGTTGAAGTCTGTCGATTGCAGAACCCCAGAGAGCGGCTTGAAAGGCGAGAGCGGGTCGCCAGCTTTACTGATAGAACGCTCTACGCCTCGCGAGAGCATTATGTCGCCAGCGGAGAGGAATGTGACTCTGGCTTCAGGCGCGGCTACGGGCTTCGCGCCTGTTTGATAAAGGTCGGCTGTGCGCGACTGAGATTGCTGGCAGGCTAGACTTAAAATCGTTGCGGCCAGAGCCAGCAGCAGTCTGGCGAGGGACAAAAGTTTTCGAGGTTTCATAAGATTCAAAACAGGGATTTCCGGCGTAGTTTACTTTACGAGGCGGGTCGCTCCGTAAGAAGTCCAAGTTTAAACTTTACTTCTCAATAGTCAAGCTGCGCGTAAAGCTCCAATCGCCGTCGCCTTTCATCTTGATGTTGCCGACGTTGCGCGCGGCTACGACCATTATGTTCGGATACCAGAGCGGGAACATGGGAACATCGCGGGCTATAATCTCCTGCGCGCGTGCGTAGAGAGCTTTTGCTTTCTCTTTGTCGGCAGCGTTGGCGGCTTCATCAAGAATGGGGTCAAGCTCAGTGTTGCTGTATCGCGTGCGATTAAAACCTGTGCGCTCCGCAGTAGGAATGCCGGAAGTTGCGAAGAGGTCGCGTAAGAACACAGGGTCTTGATTGCCTCCGACAGAGACTCTGGACATCATCTGGTACTCGCCCTTTATCTGCTGGTCCGTAATGGTCGCGTTCTCAAGCGATTCGATTTCGAGAGGAACGCCGATGCGCTTCAGGTAATCTTGTATCACGCCCGCATATTGCCGCGTCGCAGCGCTCGTAGAAATCTTCAGAACGAGCGGCTGCTTAAAACGCATCTGTGGTCCATCGCCATCCGGGTCACGAAAGCCTGCTTGATCTAAAAGCTGCTTGGCTTTCTCAGGATCGAAATTGTATTTCGTGCCAGCAGAGTACGCCCAGGATTCTTCCGGCAGGATTGAGTGAGCAAGCTTCGCTTGTCCCAAAAGCAGATCGTGAATGATCGTCTCTCTGTCAATCGCGTAACAGATTGCCTGACGCACGCGCGCATCCGTTAAGGGAGGCTCCGTTACATTGAATCCGATATAGACAACGTTTGCGCCCGCGAACTGCTCAACCTTCAGGTTCGCGTTCTGTGCGAGTGAGGGAAAGATGTCAGGCGTCAGGTTTGTGGCGTTCGGCGCAAGCTGGACCGTTCCGCTCATCAACTCCGCCTGCAAAGGGCTTGCGTCTGTGATGACGCGCAGGCGTATGTTCTGTATCTGCGGCGCTCCTTCCCAGTAGTTCGGATTCGCTTCCAACTCTACAACCTGCTGAGTCTGGTCGAAGCTCTTGAACTTGAAAGGGCCAGAGCCAACGGGTTTATCCTTTTGAGTCGCAATGCTTCCTGAAGGGATGATGTTGATTGGAACTAGATTGACGAAGAGTTGAATCCAGGGGCGGTGCAGATGAATTACAAGCGTGCGCGCGTCGGGCGCATCAACGCCTGTGATGAAGGGCTGCCTTGCGTTGCCAGTGCCTTCATAGAAACTCGCGGCTTTGGCTGAAGATGAAGCGAGCAGAGTGTCCAGCGTGTACTTTGCGTCTGCGGCTGTGAGCGGCTTGCCATCGTGAAACGTCACGCCGTCGCGCAGGGTGAAGGTGATGGTCAAACCGTCCTGCGAAGTAATGATGTTTGAAGCAATCTCGCCCGTGTACTCGAACTTTTCGTTCTTACGCACGAGCGAGTTAAAAAGCATCTGGCGCAGGCGCTCGCTTCCGGCGTCAACAGTCTGAGCCGAGAGCGTGTCCAAGGTGAGAATCTTGTCCGAGATTGCGATGACGAATCCGCCGCTCTGACGGTTTCTGCAACTCGGCAAGGTGGCGATGAGGCTGATTAGGATAAAAGTAAAAGTAAGTTTTTTTAGGTTCATAATTGAAAATTGAAAGATGCCGCAAGACCCTCTGGTTTCATTCACGCCGCAGTCTGAGTTCGGGGTGCAGTAAAGACTTCAGATAAAGATTGGCCGAAAGCTGATTCAGAATCTTGTGTAGGAGAGCTTCGCGCGCCGTCTCGCTAACAAGCGCGCGTGCTTTCAATCCTTCGTCTGTAATCTCAAGACCACTTTCTTCTTCTTTAATCAGACCGAGATTCTGCAATTCTTTGACCATCTCTGTAAAGGAGTATTGGACTGCCATCAATTCATTCGGTCCGAAGGGATGGCCTAGGTCAGGCGTTCGTACGAGTTGATCTATCAGTTGGTGAAGGAAGGGGACGCGACCCGTTTCAATCAATCCGAGCGCTAGATGATCGGGCGCGGGGAAGAAGTATTGAAAGAGGTTGCGGCGACGAAACATATCCTTGACTGCTTCCACGTCCGCGCCCGCTCGTAAGATTAACTCAATCTCTTCGTGCGCAAACTGACTGAGCGAGAAGGAGCAGATGCCTGCGCGCCGGTCCTGTTCGATTGTTTCTGCGTTTGAGGACGGGCGAACGACTATGACCTGAATTGACTTGAAAGCCGATTGAAGGTCCGCTTGAACGAACGCGGCCTCGCGCGCACCATCTTCGCAAGAGATGACGACCAGGCGATGACGACTCCTGTCCAGACCAACGCCCGCGACCGCGTGAGGAATCGCGGAAGCACCCGTAAGGCTTACGGCCTCCTGCGGCTGGGCTTCCACGGCTCGTATAAAATTGTTCCAGAAAGCAGTTGGCTGCGCTCGTTCGCTCATCTCGTGAAGTCTGATTATCTGCTCTCTTAAGTAGATGGTAAAGTCCAAGCGTTAAGAAAGAAGAGATTAACCACAGAGAACACAGAGGGCACAGAGGGAGAATTAGAAATTTAAAATGGCGGAGTTGAGATTTCAAATTTCTTATCTCAAATCGCTTTCCTCTGTGCCCTCTGTGTTCTCTGTGGTGAAAATTTAATTTATCTTTATATGCAAGATTGATTAGACCCTGTGCTACGAAAAGCATTATTGGCGCACGCTCAGGATTCGCGCTACAATACGACAGTTTCTCGCGCGAGACGGCGGCGCGGCTTAGCCTGCTTTTTTATCGGGTAAGGGGCGGCGCACTCTCCCACTCAGCCTGAATTGCACGACGGGATAAAAGGTTATGACAATCTGCGAAAGATGCAGTACTGAAAATTTAGACGGCTCGAAATATTGCGACGAGTGCGGCGCGCCTCTGAATCAAGGCGAGCAGGCTAAGAAGCAGTCCGGCACGGGCAACAACTCCGGCAGCCCTACGGACAGCCAGGAGATAAGGGAAGCGCAGGCTTCGGTCGCTAAAAATCATGAGATTACTTCGGCGCGCGCAGTCGAGCCAGCCTATGCAGTCTCGGCAGGCTCAATAGCCTTGATGGATGGCGCGCACGCACGCCTTGTGATTGAGCGCGGTCGTTCCGCCGGAAAACAGTTTCCTTTGAGCGACGAGGAATCGCAGATAGGTCGTTGGGATGCGGACGGTGGAATCTTCCCGGATGTCGATCTGGATGCGGACGACCCGGAGGCGAAAGTGTCGCGTCGTCATGCGCGCATACTTCGGCGAAACGGACAGTATTTCATTGAAGATTTGGGTTCTACGAACGGCACTTTCATAAATCGCGGTCGAAGGCTTCTGCCGGGCGACAAACAACCTTTGCGCGATGGCGACGAGATTATCGTTGGAAAGACTTTTTTACGTTTTCATATAGTTAAATAGAGACGGGCGGCGGCGCGTGTAGCATGAACGCGCACTTGACCCTTTAATCTGAATCCAGAACTCTGAAAAAGTATCTTGCCCCTCGCTAACGAGCCATCAATAGAGATGTCTTTCTGCCACGAATGCGGCGCGAAGATTGCGCCTGATGATCCCTTCTGCGGCAACTGCGGCGCGGCACAATCGATTGTGTCCGCAACAGGCTCGACCATTATCACAGATGGCGGAAGCTCTTTCGCCGCAGAAGCCCGAAGCCCTCAACTTGTGGACATGGAAAGCCCTGACGAAGGGTCGGATTCAGATAGCTCAAAAGCGATTGCCGAAGAGAGTTCGAGCGCGGAAGCTTCTGCAAGCGAATCACGCGCTGACACTGCGCAGAATGGTTCTTCGTCGAGCGGAACTTCTGCGCCGTATGCCGACAATCCTGCGGCTCAAAGCGCTTCCACTCAAGAGAAGGCTACGGGCGGAGTCGCTCAAGGAGATGAAAGCGCGCCGCCGGTCGAAACTGCGCGCGCAGGCTCGACCGGGGGGCGCAAGGCCGCTGCCAAACAACTGGACCCGGGCGCAGTGCTGAATGGCCGCTACGAGATTGTGCGTCGCATTGGCGGCGGCGGCATGGGCGCGGTTTATCTTGCCAAAGACAGGCATTTGGGCGACGCCCCGCGCGCGGTCAAAGAGATGGTCGAATCTCATCTTGATCCCTTGCAGCACGAAAAAGCGATTGGCGATTTCAAACGCGAGTCCTTGCTCCTGACTTCGCTCGAACACCCTTCGATTCCGACCATCTACGACTACTTTTACGATGACGAGAAGGAGCGATTCTATCTCGTCATGAAATATATTTCCGGCGGCGACATCGCGGGTCGCCTGCGAAACGCCCCCAATGGTCGCATTGACGAAAAGACCGTCGCGGAATGGTCCATGCAGGCTGCGGACGTTCTGGACTACTTGCACAAGCGTCCGAAGCCAATCATCTACAGAGACCTTAAGCCTGCGAATTTGATGATTGACGGAAACACTGGTCGCGTGATGTTGATTGACTTCGGGATTGCGCGCTGGGTTGCGCCGCAGGAGAAGGGCGTGACGGCTGTGGGCACAATGGGCTACGCGCCGCCGGAACTTTTCAGCGGCAAGGCTGAGCCGCGCACGGACATCTACAGTTTAGGCGCGACAATGTTTCATCTTCTGACAGGCTCAGACCCGCAGGACAATCCGCTTCTGATATTCGACTTCACTAAGAACCCGCGCCCGCGCCAGATAAATCCGAGCATCTCTACAGAGATGGAGCGCATACTCATGCGAGCCGTTGAGTATAAGCCAGAAGGCCGTTTTCGCTCTGCTGCGGAGATGCGCGACGTGATCGCAAATCATCTTGAGAGACTTCGGAGAGGCGAAGTCAGTTACGGCTCGATACCTGCGCAACATCTGGGCGGCGAGACGATTCAGGTCGAGACCGTTTTCTGCGGCTTCTGTGGAGGACGCATCGCAGCGGACGATATTTTCTGCGCTCACTGCGGCATGAAACAGCCGCTCGTCGGCGTAGGCTCAAGCGCAGCACTGCGGGCGGCGCGTGCTACGGCGAAGTTAATCGTTGCAGGAACAACTGAGTTGGACGTTTCGTTCATCTTGCAGAAAGAGAGCAACCTTTTGGGCAGAAGCGATCCGCAGTCAAACATTTTCCCGGAAGTTGATCTCTCGCGTTTTGATCCTGAGACAAAAGTATCGCGCCGTCATGCAAGAATCTGGCGCGAAGGCGAGACATTTTTAATTGAAGATTTAGAATCTGTAAATGGAACAGTAATTAACGACGCCGTGCGTCTAGCGCCTCGCCAGCCGCGCGTTCTTGAAAGCGGCGACAAACTGCGTCTTGGCGAAACGACATTGCATTTTTTAGTGGGATGAGGAAAGGCAGAATCCAGGAGCCAGAAGCCAGAAGGGGATAAGGCTGTGAACCGCTCTTACAGATTTTCTTTTCTTCTGAATTCTGGATTCTGACTCCTGACTCCTGTTTTTTTATGACCGCAAGAATAGAGACACCATCGTTGCTTTCGACTGATATGCCGGACATGCGCGAGCAGGCGCAGACGCTTGTGGAGAGATTTCGCGCGCCCTTCTCTTTGCGCTGCGGTGCGCTGCTGATTGATTACATCCTGCTGGTGGGCATCATAGCCTTCAGCACTCTGCTGGCCCGCATGGGAAATAACGCGCGCGCATCTTCAAGCAATGCGGAGATGATAGGGATTTTGATTGCTGTCGTTGTCGCCGTAATCAATTTCATAGGGCTGCCTATCCTGCGTGGGCAGACCTTGGGCAAGTGGGCGACGGGGCTTATCATTAGAAGAAGAGATGGCGAGCGCCTGAAGTGGTGGCGCGCGTTACTCCGTCAAACGCTTCTGTATCCGCCTTTCTTCCTCATGCTAGGACTCGGACTGCTATTGGCCGAAGTAGTGTCGGGCGCGCTCATCATGACCGGAGTTTTCATTCTTCTGCTTGGTCTTGGATTTGTGGTCGCGTCGTTTAGCGAGAACGCACGAGCGCTCCATGACATAATCGCAGGCACTGTTGTTATGCGCGATGACGTGCGGCGCGCAAGAGGCCGCTTCGTTAAGCGGAGCGCGATAGAGGGTTCGCGCGCCGTGCAATGAGTAAGAGATGAAGTCTAGGCCATGTCCAAGTTGTGGAGCGACGGCAGTGCCCGAAGCGCGATTCTGTCGCCTTTGCGGAGCGCCGCTAAAGACGGGCGGCGCGCACGAAGGCGAAGAGCCTGTCTCGCCGCTCGCTCAAACAGTCCCGCTCAAAGGCGAAGGCCGCGCAACCGACGGACTCACAAAAGAGGACGAGCGACGCGGAGCATCCAGGACATCCAGAGTTGACCGCGCCGAGATTAACGAAATACTTCGTCGTGTCGAGGCCGATTATGCTCAAGACGGTAAAGAGAAGGAGCAGGCTAATGTAGAAGCTGCTGCCGCCCCGCAGACGACAACGCTTGCGGCTAAACAGGTCGAAGCGGAAAAGCCCGCTGCTACTACTACTGCGCCCGAAGTTTCACCTACTCAAGTGGTCGGAGCTTCGCAGAAGGCTCGTTCACGTCGAACGTGGACATTCGCTCTCGTCGCTCTTTTGTGCGTTGCGGTTGTGGCAGTAGTTCTGGCCTTCGTTCTATCGCGCAAAGCGAGTCCTGCGCAAACTACAGAGCAGTCAGCTTCCGCTCCAGATCAAAAGCAACTTGCGAAGGACAAGTTGGCGGAAGCAGAAACCTTGCTCGAATCGGGCGAGTTCAATCATGCCGTAGATGTCTTGCGCGAGGCCGTGAAGCTTGACCCATCTAACGCGGAAGCGCACATGCGTTTGGGCAATGCGCTTGAGAGAACAGGGTCGCGCGCGGAGGCGATAGAAGAATATAAAACTGTTGCGCAGAGCAACGCTGACGACACTTCTGCCTGGCACGCTCTGGCTTCCGCGCAAACGGAAGAGAAGCTTTACAAGGATGGTGCGGAAAGTTATCGTCGTCTGGTCTCGGCGAGCGGAAACAATGTGGACGACGAGACATGGCTCGCTTATGGCGATGCGCTCCGTCTTGCGGGCGAGATGAATGAGGCGCGCACGGCTTATCAAAAGATCGCCTCTTCAAACTCAGCCCCGATAGCGCAATCGGCCCGTCAGCATCTGGCGGAGATGGGATCACCAGAGGTCGCAGTTAACACAGCGCACCCGAGCGACACGCGAACAACCGAGCAGCAGCCGCAAGCGCGCGAACCTGAAACAGCAGCGCCGAAGCCTTCGCCAACAACAGCGCCTCGCGCAACGCCTGCGCCCACACTGGCAACGGGCGCGAACCCTGTTGATTATGATTCTTACTACTTTCAGGCTATGAACGTAGTGAACGGGCGCGAGCCGAAACAGATGGAGCGAGCCGAACTCTTGCGCGCTCTCGCGCTCTTTCAACGCGCCGCGCTCGGCGGCACACACCGCGCCGAAGCCCAGAGATACGCGGAGCGTCTTGGCAAAGAATACGATAAACGTAGAAAGTAGGGATGAGGGCGGAAGGATGAGGGATGAAAAGCGAACGACAGCTTTTTACTTCATCCCTCATCCCCCCGCCCTCATCCCTTAACTGCTATGCCCGACCTTATAGTTAAATATCCTGACCGTAGTCCAGACACGTTCCCTTTGGGGCGTCTTCGCATAACGATTGGACGCTCTGCGCGAAACGACCTTTGCATACCAGACCCTTTCGCTTCGCGTGTTCATGCTGAAGTCAGGCGCGAGGGCGATCAATACATACTTCAGGATTTAGGTTCGGCAAACGGCACGCTCTACAACGGCGCGACCGTTGAAGGCTCTATCCCGCTCACTTCCGGCGGGCGCATACAGATCGGCGAGACCGAGATAGTCTTTAACGACGGCAGCGCTGCGGCAGGCATGGCTACGATGATAACGGACCAGCACGCGACACCAGTGCCTGAAGTAACAATCGCGCTCAATTCTGCCGACAGGACCACATCGGGACTGCTCGAAGCAATCGAAGGCGCTCGAACACAACCCGATCAGGA
>QHXM01000180.1 GCA_003222945.1 Acidobacteriota bacterium | reverse complement strand
CGCCAGTTTGCGACACGCTGAATTTTACTTTCGACCGCATCGGATTGAGCGGCGCGAAGGAAATATCCAAAGGCATATCCAGCTAGTTCGCCAATTGCTCCCCCGACTCCTGCCGCCAATCCAACTGCTAACGGATTCAACTTGCTCGCGACGAAGAATGTTGCAATCTGTGACAGTCCTCCTACAGGAGCAATCCCATTAATAAGGCTTAATACAAAGATCCCTTTATACCCGAAGGACGCTAACCATTCTATAGGAACCATTCCCCGCCATAGTGCAATGGCGGCAGCACACATAAATGCAAGAATGATGATCGTTAGGCCAGCGTGAACATACCTGTTCTTCATTGCATAACGGTTCCTACTTTCTCATCCTGAAGTACATCCGCATTAAGTTAAAAATCATTGTAGGTGAATTAAAGTTGAGTCGTCTACTGATACGCTGCCATCAAACTGTAATAGTATGATAATTGAGTGAGTACCGAACTTCTTAAGCGAGAAGCCCTTTTATCATTGTTCATAGCAAAACTCAATACCTGTTTGAAACATAGGGTAATCCTACAATTGAATGTTCATATCCGTAGTATGCACAATAAATACAACTACCATTAGCTTGCCTCTCATCAAACTTGTGACTGCGGTGAGAATTTTGTGATATCGCCAGAAAGTGGGTCAATTATGGCGTAAGGCAACTACATGGTAATGACGGGGAAGGATAGAAGTTATGCCAGCAAATGAAAAATTAGAAACTGGAACTCGAGAATTTGATTATCTCAAATTAAGACGTGAAGTGCTTTCTAAAGAGATTGATTATAGACGTGAGAAGACGTGGAGAATTTTCTCTTGGTCAAGCAGTATTCTGCTCGCCACTCTTGGCGCGATAATCGCACTCAGTAGCAAGGGCTTTCGCCTTGGTTGGTCGCAGCGAATACCAGCTGCGTTAGCTATCTTTATCGTGAGTTCCTATTCGCACATTTGGATTACGCAGAACCTGAAACAGGCGAAAGTCTTACAGAAAGCTATAAGAGAGCATGATGCTGAACTTGGTATAGAGCTAATAGAAAACGAACATACCATTCCACTTGGGTATAGGGTTAGCATGTTGATTATAGCCGTAATAACAATCCTGGTAATAATCTTTGTAGGTGAGCGACCTGCATAATAATTTAGAGGCTCTTGATACGCACACAAGTCGCTTAACAACGTATCCTACTTGTCCTTGACGATGAGGCTATCATCAAGGTTTTTAATTTTCGCTAGCTTATATATTGCATGCTGGAAGAGGCAAGGCGTGGCTTACAAAGTTTCGCACTATTCATCTGTCCCATCTGTTGTCGCTTGTTGATTGAATAGTGACTATACTTCAGAAAGTATCCAACTTATCAAGGTTCATAAACCATTCGGGTGAAATCCGCCTGAACCCCGGATCCGTCATCTGCCCCTTCTCGACAGCAGCCTTATATCTATCGACAAGGTCTTGTTTACTCTCAATATCTAAAAGGATCATCAGGTTCTTAAAATATTTTCGCGAGGTCGATTTAGCAAATAGTTCAAAGATGCCATGATATTGAGCATAGCCAACCGTCCTTGCGGACCACCAATCACTATATTGATTAGGAAGATGAAGAATGCTTCGCAAGTAGAGAATGAAGTCGGTTTGTATTAATCTTTTGAAGTTTAATACATCATGGTGAGCGCGTTGGCGCAGCAGTTCGGCGGTAACACTTCTTACATTCATCCGCAAACGATTTTTTCGGTGCGCCTCCAAAGATTCAGGATAAAGATCAAAGGCGCAGAACGTAACGATACCCTCTCCTCTAGCTCTCTCGGCCAGATAAGAATCGTAATATGCTTGACTGAGAAAAATATTCGCCTGTTCGAACTTTTGATTATTTATCAGCGCGGTCATATTGTAGATGAAAAGTTCGAAAGCGATGAAACGATAATTATCAAACAACTCTTCGTACCAACTGCTCACGTTGTCAGGTTTATGCGTGTACTTGAGCAAGCTTTGGAAGAACTCGAAGATTTCCTGATAGACTCTTTCATCTTCTCTATAGGTTGAGATGAAGACTATAAAATCTATGAATTCGTCCCGGTAGAGCAGGAACCGCTCAATACTGGCAACTACCTTATCATCAAAATCATTGTTTACAGGTTCATCAAGACGGAAATCTTCAAGTACTGACAGGTAGTGTCTCAGATAGTCTGTTACCAAACCAGCCACATGACTTTTGTCTTCCTGCACTGCTCTCTTCAGCAGTGCCAGCTTGTGGGCTGTCTTGGATACTATTCCTGTATCCTCAAAGAGAAATGACGGTGGTGTGCCGAGCGCGGGCTTCACATGCAAAGGTTTGTCGTAGATAGCCCGGAGAAGCTGATTGTAATTCTCATACAACTTCTCATCAGTAGACATATCAATAAAGATTCTGCCACCGAAGAAGGCAGGAACATACTCCTTTCCGTTTTCGTCATACTCTGTCACTCTCGCGATAAATTTCTTTTGATCTACTTTTTCATAGACCTCTCTGGAAATGATCTGTGATTCCGTTCCCACTCCACCTTTCCGCTTGTTGGCTTTCTCGGCATACTGTTTGTCGCAGATAACCAATACTTTGGAGACGCTCTCATCAGTAACCATGCGCTCCATAAAGGAATATTTGTCCTGACCTTCTCGCAGTTCCCACTTATCCAAAATGACGTCAACGCTGTCGTTAACTAGCCTTCCGGCCAAGTCCAGCACCCACTGCTCGTGCTGTGGAGATGACCAGCTATATGAGATGAACGCTCTGGGAGAAACTCTTTTCTCTTCGGTCATGTGTGCTCTTTATTCTCGTGCGCAACAATACAGTTGTTCAGGATGGCAGGATGCTACACATCCTCTAATGAATCTCCGGGACCGGAAACCCAAGCAATGAACTTCCGGCGTTCGAAAAAAGTTAATAGCCAAACGGAATGGATTTCCGGCTCATTCAAAACTTGAAACCTATACTCGAAGATGTCCTGCTCCCGGTGGTAAGGGCTCATCTCATCAAGAAATTCCTGTGGCACGATGTACTTCAGTACATCGGCTGATACCCGACTGTCCGGGACGGGCGAAAGGACGTTATGATAATGACATAGGCCGCGTACTATTTTTCGGATCACACGCATGAATCTCTCGTCTTGAGCAGGATAAACCATGTGTCGATTGCCGGCAGAGGTGCTAACCGGTTTCATTTGTCTGAAGAGATCGTCCAGTCGTCTTGGTCCATCTACTTTCTCGAAGCTGCGCAACGCGGTAGTCTTCCACAAATCTCGCACAGGTTGATTCGGCTCACCTGAAATTAGGAGAATATTGCGAAAGTGCGCCTCGTCATCCGACCAGCCGTTATTGCATTGGTTGCATGCGGGGACAGTGAGACGCTGCACCTTTGATTTAGCCTTTGACGAAGGGTAGAGGCACCTCGGAATCACATGCTCAAGGTCAAGTTGCTCGGCTAGCGAACCGCAGTAAGCACAAGCTTTTACTCTCATATTGTCTATAGCTTCGCCTATTGCTTTCGCCCACTCAAGCAGAGGCTTCAATATAGGGGAGAGGCAACCCAACCCCCTAGAATAGGTTAATTTCTTATATAGACCGAAATAAAGCTACTAAAGGAAGTCTCATATACAAGGCCAAATCCTCATAAAAAGTAAGCAGATTTCCAAAGTCAGTAGATTCTGACAGTGCTATGAGACACCTTGTTCACCAAGGAGTTGGAGCATATTTGCTAGGAAAATGCACGCTCTATTTTATCTTGCGTAACCTTTGTTATTGGTAGTGCACATGCTTCATTTCGAAGGATGGCTGTTTTCCTTTGCAAGGCATCAGCTAAAGGTTTATCAACAACTTTATGTGAGCCAGCGACGACTACTTTTGTCACTTTATCTCTATCACCTAAGTGATTATGTGACAGCATAACGCTCCATAGCTTTGGATAACGACTGATCTCTTCACTGAGCACGTTGATTATTAGTCCAATGTTATAGTAGTGAAACAGCATCGTGTCAGTGGCAGGAATAACTATGATGCCCGGTCGATCTTCGGGCAACTGCGCCAGCTTGTCACGAATCTTCATTCTCGCCCTTGAAATCTCATCAAACCAGATAGAAGGCCCGGTGAACCCGTCGCCGATACCATGCTCAGTGGCCCACCGGATTAGTTCGGCTTTATTGCTGTCAGGTGCGATCCCTGCCTCTATATACTGGTCGACCAATGCTCGGAATTTGCCCGCTCTCGTCACTTCGTTCGACAACGCAGCAAGATTCTTAAACACTTCATCAACGCAATCTTCGTCAAAGGCGTCACTCATCCGGGCATGAATTGTAAGCCCGGCAAGTTGAAGCACCTCAGTAAACAGCCGCAAGGAAAAACTGGAAGTGTCGAAAGATTCTCTAAAAGCAGCGCCTATCTCAAGAATAGATACCTCTACGATGATTTCCTCTCCAGTTTCTTCATTCACAATCTTGATGTCAGGTACTTTAAGTCTCTTTTCACCGCCTTGTAAGGTGACCATAACTTGCGGATCGAATGTGACTTTGAATCCCGCGCTATGAAACTGGAAAGCGACATCCAGCACGGACGAGCCTTCGGCAAATTGGTCTGATCTCTTAATGCGCCTGAGTAGCCCCTGAAAGCCCTCGACTTCCCGTAGCGCCTGAAGAGCGTCTGAGAACCGAGCTAACCATAGCCGCGTTATAGCTACGTTATTGATAAGCGTACCGAAAAGCGGATGTCCCTCTTTGAAAGCTCTTATTACGAACTTCTCTCCTAATACCTGTCGTAGATGACTGAATGCTCCCTGCACGCGCTTTCTTTCATGGTTAGTCAATCCTGCCACTTCATCGCAGAGCAACACGTATTTATCCCAAGTACCATAATCTCTTATATTTATACTCATCATTAAGTACCTATCAGGCTTTGTTCACTAATAAACTCTCATAACTTAGCACCGGAAAATGAATATGGGTGTCATAGTGTGGTGCTTGTATTAGTGATTGACACACTATTTAATCATTAGCAATTGCTAACTTGATGTGGGCAATTGTTGTTGATTATCATTTTCTCTATACTTAGAAAAAATTGTTGAAAAAATCTCTTCGAATCCCGCCAGAAGAAAATCGTTATTCTTAATTTCTATCCGTTTCTTTTGACAAATGTCGTAGAGAGTCTGATGGACCGAGAATGCCCTGACCCGATCCTCATCGAATCGCTCGTTAAGTATCTCCATCCACGTGCATGCCCCGGCATGAATGTTAGGAAGTAACTTCTCTAGTTCATCAACGGACATCACCGAGATCGGCTGCACGATTACATCATTATCCTTCTTGGTAACAAACTCCCGGAATCTCTGCTGCAAGTAGGTGTTCACGAAAAAGCTTTCGAGCACTGGCTCATACCCTACGAAAACCGGATAAACACGCTCCGGCTTCATAATTGTTTTCACACCACCATTACGTATAGCTATCGCCGCCGAAGCCAATTGTCTTAGAGCTTTCGGCCTTTTCTTCTCGTTCTCAATAAACTTCTTTGTAACCTCCTCCTCAAACAGCTTAATGTCACGGCTATTCTTAGTCTGATCTCTCAAGAGAGAGGCTTTGAATTCAAAGATAACGACATCGGTTCCAAAATCAAGTAGGGCGTCGATCTGCCCGCCTTTATAATCCACTTCTGTGCTTAAGAATTGGGACGTTTCCGGGTAGTAATGGCTGAACAAGTCGAATAGGTATAGCTCAAACAGCCTTCCCCACAAGCTAATGAAAACATCCTTCTGTTTCCCTTGAAGACTTTCAACGATCCTCCAGTAAAGGCCATAGATGAGAATCTCGGACACGTACTGAATATCAAGTATAAGCTCTCGACCATCCTCAAAATGGAGGAATGGGTGTGCCTTAAACACTAGTGTGTCGTTGGCAAATTGATCTAGCCCGATGGCAGCAAAAAAGCTCTCCTTATCCCAGCCATCACCCGCCGTGATTTTCTCTCGAAAACCTCGCGCGGGCAGACTGCGCACGCTCAGGAATTGTTCAAACTTCTCTTCAGGGAAGTTTATTTTACTGAAGAATGTTTTGGGATCTATAATCGCCTCAGCAGGCTTGCTAAAAACTGACTCAGGCTTAAGCGACCGCCCGTGCGCGAAAATTCCAAAGATGATGGTGATATAATCTTCGATCTCTAAACCGTCATAACGTAAAGCAGATGGATCTAAGTTTATTGCTCGTCTCAGTGTAGTCACCTGCGGATCATCGCTCGGAAGGTATTCCTCAATCATGCGGACCACTCTTGCCAGTGCATAAGGCAGGCTCCGCAGATTGTCGAGTTCCCACGTAGGGAGTGCCTCCATCATTAAATCTGTCTCACCAACAGACTTCGTTTCGTCCCTAAGTTCTTGGCTACCGACGTAGTCATTACAGAGCAGGGCAACGTCTCCGATCAAATGTAGATTGAGGGCTTGTGTTTTGCCTTCTTCCGAGCCCACCGCTAGAAGGGCCTTGAGGTTAGCAAGTGCGCTGCCACGGCTGAAGATGAGTTCTATATCTGGCTGCGGCCCGCTTTCTTTTAGGTTGATGAGTTTACCCAGATACTCTTCACGTAAGAATGTGCGGTTGAGAGCATTATGTACACTCTTATCGATAGGCGTTATCGCAAGGATCAGATTTATTGCAGAGAGAGTTGAAAGCGCTCCATATAGGGGGAGCTCATTCAGTGTTTCCCAATATTTTTCAGCGTCTGCATCTCCGCCCGAAATTTCCGCATAGGACTTGAATACGGCGAGATTTGGCCCCGTTTTCTGTACCTGCCGCACGCGTGAAACGGGGATATATAGTCCGGGTGTCGCCCCTCTTATCCCTCTCCAAATCATTTCAAGGTCTTTTGCCGAATACTCTTTTTTCACGTTTCAAAAACTTTACCAAAAACCGCTAAAACATAGCGCTCTAAAATAACTTATCCTGTTTAT
>QHXM01000092.1 GCA_003222945.1 Acidobacteriota bacterium | reverse complement strand
GTTTCGGCTTCCACGCGTTGAGTCTAAGCGTAAAACAGCGCGATTTTGCCACTCAAATGTACGAATTTCAAGCATTTTTATGCACAGGAAGACCTTTCCTCTGCGCAGGAAAGCCTTTCCTCCGCGCAGGAAGACCATTCCTGCGCAAAAGAGTGGCTTTCCTCTGCACAGGAAAGGTCTTCCTGTGTAGAGGAAAGGTCTTCCTCTACGCAGGAAAGCCACTCCTCTCGACAGGAAAGGCGCTCCTGCGCAGAGGAAAAGCTTTCCTGCGAGCAGGAGAAGCCTTCTTCTGCATGTTCGTGATGCTCACGCGCATATACGAAGACCAAAATTAAGCGGGAATGGTTAAGCTTTATGTTAGACGGATTCAAACAGGGATGGACAGGATTGACAGGATGAAGAAAGAGAAACAAACCGATTCATTTGCTTATCTCTTTCTCTTTATCCTGCTTATCCTGTCCATCCCTGTTAATTCTTTTTCACACTTCTACTAACTAAGCAGGAATGAGCTATCATCGCGTCTCTTGAATTCGCACTCTCATATCTAAGGAGAATTCCGGGATTGGATAACGCGCGACACGGGCTTCGGTGGCGATTGGGCATCTTTGCCGCGCTCGCCGTCACACTGATTGCGCTTTATCCGCAGTTCAATCTGCTATTCACGCGCGGGGCGAATTGGAGCGGCTCTTTTGCTTTCTTCTCTCAGGACGAGATTGCCTATGCAGCTTACGTCAACGCGCTGATTGATGGACGCCCGCGCCGTAACGATCCGTACACGGGGCGAGACGACGCGCCCGACAGTCGCCAACCGGAATCACTATTCTCAATCCAATTCGCTCCGGCTTACATGATTGCAATTCCTGCGCGCATGTTCGGACTATCTGCTTCGACAATGTTCATCGTACTCAATGCTCTGGTCGCTTTCGGTTCTGCGCTTGCTATCTTCTGGTTGATTAGCGCGGTGACGGGCGATGAACAGTTGGCGGCAACGGGCGCACTCGTCGTGCTTTGTCTTGGCACGTTCGCTATTCTCTACGCGCCCCTGCGTCTGCTCTTTGGTCTGGACACGACCTACACTTACGAATATTTTCCGTTCCTTCGTCGTTACGTTCCCTCAGTTCCTTTTCCTTTCTTCTTCATCTTCTGCGCATTTGTCTGGCGCGCTCTCACAAGCGAGAGAAGAAGCACTGTCTGGCAATCTGTGGTTGCGGCGAGCCTAACATTCGCCTTTCTGGTCTTCTCATATTTTTATCTCTGGACCGCTGCCGCAGCATGGCTTATCTCGCTTGCGACGCTCTGGTTGATTGCACGCCCAGCCGGTTGCAAGATTGCGATGAAAGTTTTCGCTACTCTGGGCGCTCTATCGGCAGCAACTCTTCTGCCTTACTTTGCGCTCATCAGACATCGCGCCGGGACGATGGACAGCGTTCAACTCCTGGCAGCCTCGCACGCGCCGGACTTTTCGCGCTCGTCCATTAAGCTAGGTCTGATTGTCTGCGCCGTAATCGCTTACGCAGCATGGCGCGGGCGCGTTTGTTGGCGTGACCGCAAGATACTTCTAGCGGCATCTTTCGCGCTCACGCCCCTAATAGTTTTTAACCAGCAGGTCATCACAGGCTATTCTCTTCAGCCGCTTCATTACGAGTTGTTCATAACAAAATATCTGGCGCTTCTCGCGCTGGTCCTTACAGTCTCGCACCTCTGGCATAGGCGCGAGACTGTAAGACTAAAGCCTCGCGCTCTTCTTGCGTGCGCCTGTTTCATAGCTCTCGCGTGGGCAATGATTGAGACAGGAATTGAAACGAAGCGTCACGCGTGGGCCAGCCTTGATCGTGACGAAGCGCTGCCCGTTGCACGCAGTCTTGCTAACTTTGCGCGCATCTCTTCACAAACCTTAGACACGCAATCTGTCGTTCTATACTTCAATCTGGACGCGGCGGACTTCTCGCCCGTCGCAGCGCCGCAGCCCGTTCTGTGGGCACCTCACACGCCAGCGTTCTCAGGCGTCACAGCGGAAGAGAACAGGGAGCGGCTTTATCAATATCTCTACTACACGAATGAAGAGATGAGTGTTGACGATGAACAGAAATTCGATGCGCTCGATTACAGGAAGAAATTTCTGATTCATTCGATGATAGAGTGGGGACACAACGACCCTGCGTGGACCGTAAACTGGAAACGGATTACGCCGGAAGACGTGCATGGCGCTCTTGCAGCTTACGCTCATTACCGGGACTCTTTCAGCTTCGATGAAGCAACACATCCCACGCTCTCATACGTCGTCACCGACACAGCTTCGCCCGACTTCAGGAATCTTGACCGTTGGTACGAGCGCGACAGTGGTGAGCGGATTGGAAGATTCACACTCTACAGAGTGAAGGCAAAAGGCAAAAGGTAAAAGGTAAAAGTGAAGACGAACGAACACGCTTTTTGCTTTCACTTTTGCCTTCTATCTTTTGCCTTTTGCCTTTCCCCACCTTTCCGTATAATGGCGGTGGATGGCCGGAATGCATCTCTGGGCGAACTGATCCGCATCAAAGTGCTCGCTCTCGTCCGCTCCTGGTTTAAAAGGCGGATGAGTTTTCAGATGAACTTAACAAAAGGAATCTCCTATGAACGAATTTAAGTCTCAGAATCAAGGTTACCAGCAACCTCCTTCGTGGCAGCAGCAGGGTGGCTGGGGCGGAATGATCGCTCGCACCGCAGCAGAAGCGACTCTGCCCGAACGCCTTGCCTTCGTGCGCAAAGTCTATGCGCTATTTTTCGCGGCAACGCTCTTTGCAATCGGCGGCGTGCTGCTCGGATTCGCCGTCCCGGATTTGATGATCGCCGTAGCCGAGCACCCTTACATAAGTTTCTTCGCGCTGATTGGCGGCGTGCTCGGCGCGCAGGCCGTAAGGCACAAGCCCGGTATAAACCTGTTCGCGCTTTTCGGATTCACGACATTGACGGGCGTGATTATCTCGCCGCTGCTCTATGTCATCTCCCTACATAACCCTGCTTCGATTCTTGAAGCGGGCGTGTTGACGGTCGGCATCTTCGGCGGACTGACTGCTTACGTGTTCGTGACGAAGAAGGACTTCAGTTTCCTGCGCGGCCTGCTCGTGACGGGTTTGATTATAGTCATCCTTGCAGGTCTCCTGAACATATTGATCGTAGGCTCCGAGGCGCTCTACTTCGCCGGAGCAGTGGCGACGCTTCTACTGTTCTCAGGCTTCGTGCTCTATGACACCTCGAACATAATTCGTCGCTATCCTACGAACGAATATATAGCGGGCGCGCTGTCGCTCTATCTGGACGCCTTCAACATCTTCCTTGCGCTGCTTCGCATATTGAACTCAGGCAGACGCTGAATGAACTAAGCGGCAAACAAGTAAGCAACTAAATGTAAAGCGGCGGGAGACCCTATGGCCTCCCGCCGCTTTCATCTGTCTTCAATCAAGCTTAGAAGTCGAACTTGATTGCAAGCTGCACCTGGCGCGGCGTGACGAACGTGGTCGTGCCAGACGCTGGTGATTGGAACGAGCGAGGCGTGCCGAAGGCGGTCGCAGCTGATGGAAAGAAGAGCGCGGGCGCGGTCGTGCCGCCGGAGAAGTTGAAGAAGGTCGTGTTCGTGGTCGCAACGTTCGAGCGATTGAAGATGTTGAAGCCTTCAACTATAAGGCGCAGGCGCATGTTCTCGTTAAAGTGAATCGTGCGCGTGAGTCGTGCGTCGAACTGATAGACGGCGGGTGTTGTGAACTGGTTGCGCACAGTTCCCGGCAAGCGGTCGTTCGCAGTGTTGCCGTCATTGTTCGGATCGCCGCTGACGAGCGCCGAATAAGGCGTGCCGGATTGTAACTGAACGATGCCGGAGACTATGTAGTCGCTGAAGAGCGCGCGGGCGACCGTGTTCTGACTCCAACTGATGCGTCCCCACTCGTAAATAGGACTGAAGACCAAGCGGTGGCGTATGTCTGTGTCGGCGCGTGAATAGTCTGCGCCCGGATTGACTTGATTCTGCACTATCTTCGCATCGTCCGCGCCAACCACGACCGTCGTCTGGTCCGGCCTGTCGTCCTTCGCTTTCGAGAACGTGTAAGCGGCTATGAACTGGAAGCCGCGCGTGAAGCGCTGCGTGGCCTGAATAGCAAGCCCGTTATAAACGGAGCGCGCCGCGCTCTCGAAGACGCTGATGCGGTTGTATGAAAGCCCTGTGGTGCGCGAGATAGGACGCGCAGAGGGGAAGCGAAGGAACGTGTAGGTCTGGCCGTCCGGTCCGACGACTGGGAAAGCGGTCGGCGCAAACAGGTTTATGTCGCGCGTGCGCGTCAGGTGCAGGCCGTGATAGTAAAGATAGGTCGCAGACAGGCTCAGGTTCTTCACAACCTCGCGCTCAACACCTATCCTCCCTTGCTCTACATATGGCTGAACGTAGTCTGGAGCGAAGACGTAAAGGTTCGGATTTGAAGTAAAGCCTGCGGGCGGCGCTGTCAGTATGTTCGGGTAAGTGACTACGGCGTTGACTTCGTTTGCGGGCGTCGCGGTGTTATCGCGTATGGTGATGCCTGTTACGTTGATTCCGTTCTGCGAGTGAGCCGTGCCTAGAATGATTGATGGCGTTCGAGCGTAGAAGATTCCGAAGCCTCCGCGCACAACTGTTCGCACGTCCGGCGCGTAAGAAAATCCGAAGCGCGGCCCGAAGTTGTTCTTGTCCTTTGGACAGCGCGCGGTGTCTATGCCGTTGTTCAAGAGAAGTGGGTCAGGATTCTGAACCTGCGGGCAGGCCATTCCCTCATAGTCGTAGCGAAGACCAAGATTGAGCGTCAACTTCGGCGTCACGCGAATGTCGTCCTGCCCGAAGAATGAATATTCGGACAGGTTCGGTTTCGTAGTCGCGCCTGTAGTGTTCGCTCCCGCAAAGTTCTGTGTGTAGGCCGAAGGCAGATTGTTGGCGAACGCAGTGTAAGAGGGAAACGTGTAAGAACCGCTGAAGATGCCCGGGAAGAAGTTGAAGATGCGGTCGAAGTTGAAATCCAGACCGAACTTGAAGTTGCTCCGGCCCGAAACATAAGAGACGTTGTCTATGAACTGAACGCGCTTGATTGTGGTCTCGCGCGGGCTGAAATTGTTGCGGCCTATGTTCAGGTTGCCTGCGCCAGTGTTGATGACCGCCTCAGGCGCGGAAGAGTTGGCTTGGCCCGGCTCGCTGTCGCGCGCAAACTGGAAGCGATATTCGTTGACGAGCTTTCGAGTCATGGTAGAGACGAGCGTCAAAGATAAGGCGTCGCTCGTCACGAGGCTATCGCCCGAATGCTCTTCGGCTGAGAGCGTGCCGTTGTTCTCGTTGTTCT
The DNA here is from genome assembly GCA_003222945.1 of Acidobacteriota bacterium. Classification (GTDB taxonomy): domain Bacteria; phylum Acidobacteriota; class Blastocatellia; order Pyrinomonadales; family Pyrinomonadaceae; genus QHXM01. The sequence goes on along the minus strand of QHXM01000092.1, from coordinate 28,686 downwards.
TGCCGACGAAACCCTGATGGTTGTAGCGAACGGTGAGTTGATGGCTGCTGTTGAGCGATATGTCCGACTTTGCAAGAAAGACGTTCTGGTCACGGCCCACCTGATAGGTGTTCAGTTTCGGCAACAGAATGTTGAGCGCGGCTGCGGGTGCAGTTGCAAGGTTCGGGACATCCAGAGGCTGGGGCACGTTCGAGCGCTGGCCGTCGTAGGTGAAGAAGAAGAACGCCTTGTTCTTCACAATCGGACCGCCAAAGCGCCCGCCGAACTGGTTGATCTTTGAGGGCGGGCGTTTGTTCAGTTGTCCGCGCCGCGCTTCGTTTGCTTTGACCACAGGGTCATTTGAGTTGAGAGCTTCTTTGCGAAAATATTCAAACGCGCCGCCGTGAAACTGGTTCGTGCCGGATTTTGTGACGACGTTTATGACTGCGCCGCCCGCGCGACCGAACTCTGCGGAGAAGCCGTTCTGGTTGACCTGAAACTCCTGCACGGACTCTTCCGAGAATTGATAAGGCGGGCGAACGCCGCCGCGTCCCAATGCCTGGCCGAAAAAGGTGTTGTTGTTGTCAACGCCGTCAACCTGTAGGCTGTTGAATGTTCCGCGCTGCCCGCCGACCGAAAGATCGCCGCCGCGCGGATCGCGCACGACGCCGGGCGAGAGCGTTGCGAAGTCCTGAAAGTTGCGACCGTTTATCGGAAGGTTTTCGATGGAGCGTTGATTGATTGTGGTCGAGACGGATGTGCGCGTTGTTTCGACCGTTGGCAATTCCGATGTGACGTTAATATCCGCAACCTTCACTCCCGCCGGAGAGAGCTTGATCTCAAGCGGCGTCTTGCTGCCGACCGTTACCTGCACGTTCTGATAATTCGCCTCAGCGAAGCCCTGAGTCTTCTCCGCGCGAACAGTGTATGTGCCCGGCGGCAGAAGGATTATTCGGTAGTTGCCTTCGTCGTCCGTATTGGCGCTCTTCTGTAAACCTGTCGCATCGTTCGTCGCAGTCACCTGCACGTTAGGGATAGCCGCGCCGTTTGGATCAAGGACGCGCCCTTCTATATTTCCTGTGGATGCTTCCGATTGAGCGCGTGCGATTGTTGAGACAAAGAATAAGCCGACAACCAGAGCGAGCATCGTGGCCGCGTAGGGGATATTTTTTCTGAACATGATTTTCCTCTCAGGCTAAGAATGTTTCAAGACCTGCACATTCAGCGCCCGAATAGCAAACGACTACCCTGAAAGCTTGAAGAATTGCTCGGAAGAAAACTGAAGACTATCCGGGGCGATGCGCGATATTAGTCCAGAAGAAAGATGAAAGCAAGAAAAGATAGGAGGCAGGTGCGAGTCGAGCAGGAAAGAAAGAGCGCCGCTAATTCATCCTGCCAACTGCTCCTGCCTGCTGTTCTTTGAAGTCCGCAATCGGAAGCTCTGCAAGAGACTCATCAACCCAATGTATCCGTAGCCGAAGAAGAAGAGAGAGAGAAAGGGAAGCGTGCCATAGAGCCGCATCTCGACGGCGTACATGATTGCCAAAAGGAAATAAATGGAGAAGGCCAACTCAAGCAGCGGCAACCATCCGCGCTTACGCTTATATTTTTTGCGCTTCCAAGTCTCGTCTCGCTGCTCTTCTACTCGATACTTGGGCGTGCGAACAAACTCAGTCTTATAACCTATCAAAGCTTCGATCACTGCGCGCGCGTTCGAGAAAGCAAGGCCAATGCCTAGCGCCATCACGAGCGGCAGATGTAGAAGTCTCGGCGTCCTTCTCTTATCCAGGTACCAGACGCCCGTGCCGTAGAAGAAGAGAACGGAAACCGTAGAGAAGAAGAGCAGCGGCACGTCGAACATCATCAGTTGATAGAAGCCCTGGTTGTAGCGGACCAGCAGAAGCGGAAATTGCAGAAGGCTCACCAAAATCATGAGCGGGTAACTGATGTTGCCCGTCAGCCGGAAGAACATTTCAAGCTTGACGCGCAGAGGCAATGGCGCTGCCCAGATTCTGCGAAGCATCTTCAGGCCAACTTGCATGACGCCCTTGGCCCAACGTCGCTGCTGAGCTTTGAAGGCGTTTATCTCAACGGGAATCTCAGACGGGGCGTCTTCGTCCAGTAAGTAAATGAATCGCCAGCCCATCAGTTGCGCGCGGAAAGAGAGGTCCGTGTCCTCCGTCAAAGTGTCGTGCTGCCAGCCGCCGCTCATCTCAATGGCTCGCCTGCGCCAGATGCCCGCCGTGCCGTTGAAGTTGAAGAAGCCGCCGGTCCGGTTGCGAACAGTCTGTTCGACTACGAAGTGGCCGTCGAGCATTATGGTCTGCAAGCGCGTCAGTAGATTGTAGTCGCCGTTGATGTGCGACCAGCGCATCTGCGCGCAGCCCACAAGCGGGTCAGTGAAGAAATGTGCGAGCTTGCGAAGGCAATCAGGTTTCGGAACAAAGTCCGCGTCGAAGATTGCGACCAGTTCGCCTCGCGCAGTCTTCAAACCGTTTTCCAGTGCGCCCGCTTTGAAGCCCGTGCGGTCCGTGCGATGTATGTAGTGGATGTCAAAGCCCGCGCGCTTGTAATGCTCTACAGTGTTCGCGGCGAGTTTCACAGTCTCGTCCGTAGAATCGTCTAACACCTGAATCTCAAGACGCTCGCGCGGATAATCAATCTCTGTCACAGCTTTCAGGAGACGCTCTACGACGTACATCTCGTTGAAGAGCGGAAGCTGTATGGTGATCGTAGGCAATTCCTCTTCGCTGAAATATCCTGCGGGCTGCGGCGCGAGTTTTCTGTAGCGCCAGAAATCTATGACCTGCTTGATGCGATAGCCGCCGTAGATTGCGAGTATGGTAAGCACGCTGAAATATAGCGTCAGGACTGTCCAATCGAAGCCATCGAGCCGGTAGAGCGGGCTTATGTTGAAGTCTGTCTTGGCGACCAACTCGCAGATGTTAGGAAAGCGAGCGCAGGTATTGTCTGCGAGCGAGAACAGGGCGAGCGAAAGAAGAGACATCACGTTGAAAAGCGGGAGTCAGAAGTCAGGAGTCAGAATCCAGAAGGGATAAAACTAAGAAGCGTTCTGGTCTTCTTCTAACATCTGCTCTATCAAAAGCCACAAAAACCAGCAGCGCAAACGACGCGCTGTCGACCAGTTAAGACGCTGATTGTAACCCAGAGGATGCACATAAGAAAGGTAAAAGGAAAAAGGTAAAAGCAAGAAGGAAAGACGAAAGACTTGCTCTTTGTCTTTACTTTTACCTTCTACCTTTTTCCTTTTGCCTTTCTTACGTCTCTGGTCCGTAGCTGGCGGGCGGCGGCGGTGGTGGCGCGTAGCCTCCTCCAGCGCCGGGCGTGCCGCCGAAATATGGCGGTGGTGGTGGGCCAGCGTCCGTTTTACGTTTCTCAAAGATCGGAACGCCGACAAGGCCACCGATTAGCGCGAAGATGACTGTGATGAGCAGGCTCAGCAATGTTCCCCAGGAGAAGACCGCGTAAAAGAATTGCTCCGTGAATGGAACATTCGCCAACTGCTCAATCTGATGTCTATATTCATCGGCTCTCTGCGGGTCCATACGTTCCATAAGACCGGCTATAAGTTTCAATTCAGGATAGCCCGTAAGGATTGTCAGCGGAAGTCCGACGACTATCTCGACTATCATTCCAATCGCACCGGCAATCGCGCCAATCATTGCGCCTTCGCCAACGTTAACTGGAGTCAGTGATTTTTTGATGTAGAGGTAGGAAGCCAATGCGCCGCCGAGAACAACCCACATGCAACAAGCTACGTTGCCAAGCCGCACGTAAGGGATTCCTGACAGAAGCCCTATCAGCACGCCGCCGATGATTGCCGATCTCCACTTGTTATCCATAACGGTTCACGCCTTCACGAGGGAAGTTTACGATGAATGCTTGAAGATAATCCGGCTCATGTCTATTAAGCCGGGCACGACATAAAATGCAGTCACGCCTCCGAGAAGCGCTCCCGTTATGAAGCGCGATAGGTGCGTGTTCTCAACTATGCCGAAAAAGCCGAGCGCGAAATCAATCGCTGTGGGCACAAGAGCAAGAAGCAGCCACTTGCGCGCTGGCGCATCCACGCGATTCAGTGATCGCACGAGCGGATAAAAGAGCACGCCCGCTGCAAATCCGAAATAGATTCCAGTGCAACGCGCGCAGACTGCGAACGGATGACCGTCAATGTAAAAGGAGCGCTCAGCTATCTGGTGGCAGAATTTGCCGAATGATGTGTAGATAATGAGCGCGGTCGAACTATATCCATAAGCCTCTGCTACAGGCGCGATGATAATCATGCTCACGAAAAGGAGCGTCAACGTCGCCAGAATCAACCATACAATCACGCAACGAAGCGCGGAGGGATGAGGGCGTAGGGATGAAAAGAGATGATGAATGCTGGATGGCGAACGATGAACTGAAAGCGGATCGTCTCTCATTCCGCATTCCGCGTTCATCATTCCGAGTTTTACTTCATCCCTCATCCCTCATCCCTCCGCCCTAAAATCTGATGACTGCGTCCGGGCCACCCTCTACATGGACCGTGTCAACGAAGCGTATGTGATGGGAGTCGGTTGTCATCACGAGCGAGTGCGTGCGTTTTCCTGAGCCGAAGAAGCGAACGCCACGAAGCAGCGCACCGTCCGTGACGCCCGTCGCGGCGAAGATAATCTTCTTGCCGGGCGCAAGGTCGTTCGTGTCGTACACTTTATCAGGGTCCGTGATGCCCATCTCTCGGAGTCTCGCAAGGACCTCTTCCTGCGCTGGCACCTTGTCACGATCTACTCCCAAACGCTCAGGATCGAAAACGAGTTTCGCCTGAATCTCTCCGTTCAGACACTTCATGGCGGCAGCCGTTATGACGCCTTCGGGCGCGCCGCCAATTCCCATCAGCGCGTGAATGTTTGTGCCTGCGACTGCTGCGGAGATGCCAGCCGAAAGGTCGCCGTCTGAGATTAAGCGAATGCGCGCTCCTGCTGCACGAACGTCGTCGATCAACTTCTTGTGGCGCGAGCGCTCCAGCGTTATCACAGTCAGGTCTTCTATGTCGCGCCCTAAACGTCGAGCGATGTTCTTCAGATTCTCTTTGACGGGCGCTTCGATGTTGACAGAGCCGCGACACGATGGACCGACGACTATCTTATCCATGTAGATGTCAGGCGCGTTCAGGAGTCCGCCGCGTTCTGCTGCGGCGAGCACTGCGATGGCGTTATTTGCTCCGAGCGCGCAGAGGTTTGTGCCTTCGAGTGGATCAACGGCAATATCAACTTCCGGGAATGAGGCGCGCACCTCTTCGCTTGCGCTGCGGCCTCCGACCTCTTCGCCAATGTAGAGCATGGGCGCTTCGTCGCGCTCGCCTTCGCCAATGACTATGCGACCGCGCATGGGCACTGTGTCCATCACCTCGCGCATGGCTTCGACCGCGACCTGGTCCGAATACTTACGGTCGCCCTGACCCATCGTGCGCGCGGCTGCAATCGCTGCGGCTTCGCACACGCGCAGGAAATCCAAAGACAACTCGCGCTCTGTTCTCAGTTCGTATCCCATTACGATTTCGCTCCTGAAGATGAAGTGCGACCCTCGAACCTTGGGACTCATTTGATCGCACTTTGCAAGAGATAAGAAATGCGCTCGTATAGTATCACGGGCGTGCGAGCTTTTTGTAGAGCCGGATTGCAGCAATCCATCTTCCTTTATGCTCGAAAAACTTTTAACCGGCATGACGGCAAAATTGTTCTAACTAATCGTATTGCCCCTGTAATTCGAGGCGGGCTGATGAAGCTCAATCCTGAAAAGCAACTCTCCTGAAAAAAACGTTGAAGGGAAAATCATGGCGACGATCAAGAGACTCATAATCATTCTGTTCATCTCCTCGCTCACTGCTTCCGTCTCAGCGCAAAGTTTAGAGCGAGGGCAGGCGCAGAGTTGGAATCCCGCAAGAACATGGGTCTTCGCCGTTGGCATTCTGGAATTCGAGCATGGAGACTCTTGGGACTCTTTTCCGAAAGAGGGGCGCAAGGATGCGGAGCTTGTGGACTTCTTCAGACAATCGGGCGTCCCACGCGATCAGATTCTTTTTATCAAAGACAGAGAGGCCACAAAGGATCGAATCGAGCGCGCTATGGCTCGCTTTCTTGCGAAGGCAAATGAAGGCGACATGCTAATTTTCTACTACACGGGTCACGGCGCTCAGGATGACGACACGGGCAAAATCTATTTCGCAAGCTACGACGCTGACGATGATCTAGCTAGAACCGCATGGTCCGTTCCTTCAATCTTCAACACCATCGAACGAAACTTCAGAGGCTCGCGCGCTCTGGTCATAGCCGACTGCTGCTATTCTGGCGCGCTCGCGGATGAAGCCGCGAGGCGCAAGACTTCAATCTCTTACGCGGTGCTAACGTCCGCACGCGCCGACTCGCTCTCGACAGCCGAATGGACATTTACGGATGCTCTGCTTCGAGGACTTAGAGGCAGCGCAAAACTTGATCGCAACCGGGACGGAGAGATAGAGCTATCGGAGCTTGCACGCTACGAGAGGTCGCGCATGTGGTCTCAGGAAGAACAAGTTCCTGTGTTCAAGACAACCGGAGATTTCTCGCCTGAGATGATTCTGGCAGACGTTGCGAACCAGTCGAAATCGGCTTCGCGCATAAATGAGCGCGTCGAGGTCGAGTGGGAAGGCCAGTGGTATCCGGCGACGATACTTGAAGTTAAGGGAGCGAGATACAGGATTCATTACGCGGGCTATGGCTCGGAGTGGGACGAGTGGGTTGATGATTCCCGCCTTCGGACCACATCAAGGATAACGCCTGCGAACGGAAGATTGAGCCGGTATGAATCTTCGCACGCCTGATCGTTTGACTTATTCTGATAGTTAGCGTAGAAGCAATCCTTCAAAACCCTCGCTCCGTAACAAACTCCTCTAAGTGTGCGAATACGATTTCAATTTCACGGAATAGGAGAATGCATATGTCTTCAAGTATTGAGGCGCGAACTATCAACGAAGAGAAGCTGATGAATTTTCTAGGCAAGGTTGTGGGCGACTTTGGCGCAGCGTTGAGTTCGACGCTCGCTTACATCGGACAAAGATTGGGACTCTATCAAGCTATGGCTGGCGCAAAGCCCATGACGCCCGCGGAGCTTGCAGAGCGCACCGGAACTACTGAACGCTACGTGCGCGAGTGGTTGATTAATCAGGCGGCGGGCGGCTACGTCGAGTACGATCCTGAGAGCGAACGATATTCTCTTTCGCCTGAGCAGGCTGTGGCTCTGACGGACGAGGACAGCCCTTTCTACGTCGGCGGCGGCTTTTATGTAATCAAGGCCATGTCGCAGGCGCAGCCGCGCATCATGGATGCCTTTAAGAACGGCGGCGGAATGCTATGGGGCGAGCACGACCCGGACCTCTTCATAGGCACGGCGAAATTCTTTCGTCCGGGCTACACGGCGCACCTGGTCGCGGAGTGGATTCCTGCGTTGACAGGCATTGAAGAGAGGTTGAAAACAGGTGGCCGTGTAGCGGACGTTGGCTGCGGTCACGGAGCTTCTACAATCATCATGGCGAAGGCTTTTCCGAACTCGCGCTTCTACGGCTATGACAATCATGAAGCTTCAATTAAGCGAGCGCGTGAGGCTGCGAAGGAATCTGGCGTTGATGACCGCGTGACGTTTGAGGTGTCGAGCGCCGACAGCATCCCGGAAGTCGAAGGCGGCTACGATCTAATAGCCTTCTTCGATTGCCTGCACGACATGGGCGATCCCGTCGGGGCATGTAAGCGCGCATACGAAACGCTCGCCGAAGACGGAAGCGTGATGATTGTAGAGCCAATGGCAGGCGACACGGTCGAAGAGAATTTCCACGCAATCGGTAGAACATTCTCCGCCGCCTCAACGCTCTGCTGCACAGCCAACTCGTTAGCTTTGGGTGGTCCGGCGCTCGGAGCAATAGCGCCTGAAAAGGCTTTGCGCGAAACAGTCATGGCCGGGGGCTTCAAAGAGTTCAGACGCGCGACTGAAACTCCCTTCAACCGCGTGTTCGAGGCCAGACGTTAGAGGAAGAGTTCAAACTTCAGCTTGTGCGCCGACAGCACAAGCTGAAGTTTTGAACCTCTTAAATTCTCTGGATTGTGGTTCAGCATTATCACCTCTCAAGCCAACCGACCATCCTTCAGGCTCTCTTCGATCATCAAACAAGACGGCACGCATATTGCTGGTTAAGCCGTAGCACCGTGAGGTGTTGCATTACTCGGAAAGGAGAAGCGCGCTATGCAAAGAACTTTGTTGGACGAAGCCCCTGATTCGCAAAAACCTCAAGGAAACAGCCCCTTTCCGACTCCAAACATATCTACAAACGCAGACCTCGTAGGGCAGAGCTATCAGTGTCAGGATGCGCTCGTGCAGGTTGTGTCAATTGACCCGATGCGTCCAGAAAATTACGTCATAGTGCAGGATTTGGCTACAGAGAAGAGATGGAGCGCGCCTGCCGGCCTGATTCGTCATGCACTTGGAAACAGAAGACGACGAAAGAAAGCTGCCTGATAGAGAAAAAGAAATCATGAGTTTTAAGTTTTGGATTATTGCTTTTAACTCAAAACTCATAACTCAAAATTTATAATTATTCTTTCCTCTGCGGAATCTGGCGCGCGTTTCGTTCAGTATCAAGGAACGTGAGGTAACTTTTTATCGCTTCTCGTCGTATCATCAAAGGTGTGATCGCATTGGCCGGTCACACAGGCTATAAAAACTCAAAATTTAATGGGAGAGACCGACGATGCGTTATGCACTGCTTCTCTGCGCTCTGCTATTTACTGCGACGATGAGCGCGCGTGCCGATAAGATAAAAACGTCTGAAGACTTGATTCGGGCGATGCAACAGAAGTATGCGAAGTCCTGGTACAAGACTTTGACCTTTAAGCAGAAGACTACGGAGTTTCACGAGGACGGGACCAAGAAAGAGTCCACTTGGTACGAGGCGCTGGAAGTTCCGGGTCGCCTGCGAATTGATTTCGATCCTGTGACGGAAGGCAATGGCGTTCTGTTTGCCAACGACACGCTCTATCGTTTCAAAGATGGAGCGCAAGCCGATTCAAGACCCTTCGTTCATCCGCTCCTTGTGCTTGGCTTCGACATATACTTCATGACATTCGATGACGTGATCAAAAAACTGAAGGACTTGAAGTTCGATCTCTCTACTTTGCGCGAAGACACCTGGCAGGGTCGCCCCGTTTATGTTGTCGGCGCGAAACAGGGAGATTTACATTCGCAGCAATTCTGGATTGACAAGAAGAATCTATACTTTGTGCGAATGCTTGGTCCGGCAGGAAAGGACGGGAAATTAACGCAGGAGACGCAGTTCAATAAATACTTCAAAGTGAAGGGCGGCGGCTGGGTCTCGCCCGAAGTCGTCTTCATGATTGACGGAAAACCGCGAACGACAGAAGAGTACACGGAAGTCCGCACGGACGTTCCGCTGGACGATAAACTTTTCGACCCGCAGTATTGGAAGACTGCGCATTGGAGATAGTTTGAACTCACTGCAGAGGCGCAGAGAAAAGAAAGTCTCTGCGTAATCTCAGCGACATCTCTGCGCCTCTGCGGTGAATTATTCGATGAATACTATCCTCATATTTTCAAACCGAACCACTACCACAATGCTCTGCTTTTGCTTTTCTACACAATAAAGATTTATCCTCTCAATTGAATCGTTACAATCAAGCGCGATATTGAGGTGAAACATAACTTGTTTCGCCCAAGATTCAATGTGATTCCGGCCAATCAGCCGGAGTCGCGCGTCTTCGATTTTTATGGAGGTAAAAAGATGGGATTCAATAGTTCATACACTGCAAAGCAGTTCGATCTATCTGGCTTGAACGGCATCTCAGACCAGACGCTTGAGATGCACTTCAAACTTTACGAGGGCTACGTCAAGGAGACGAACAAGCTGACTGCGAAGATTTCTGAATTTCTGGCGGATGGCAAGGTGGATCAGGAGGAGATGCCAGCCTACTCGGAACTGACGCGCCGACTCGGTTTCGAGTACAACGGAATGGTCCTGCACGAATACTACTTCAGCAACATGAAGAAGGGTTCGACGACAACTGACCCTGAGAAAAACTCAAGCTTTTTCCGCGCAGCCGAAACATCTTTCGGAAGCTACGACATTTGGAAAGCGGATTTCGTAGGCGTAGGCAAGATGCGCGGCGTCGGCTGGGCTATCTGCTACGAGAATCCTGAGAACGGGCGGCTGTCGAACCACTGGATAACGCTGCACGAGACGGGCAACGTAGCGGGCTTCGTGCCCGTTCTTGTGATGGATGTTTGGGAGCACGCCTTCATACTCGATTACAAACCTGCGGACCGCCCCAAGTACATAGAAGCCTTCTTCTCAAACATTGACTGGAATGCCGTTGAACAGAGGTTGAAGGCCGGAGGATTATCGCGCAAGACATCTGCGTGAAGAAGAATCGGTGAAGAATCCGTTCGTAGGCTAATCGAAAGGATTTCGGTTTTCGATTAAGCTCTCACTTGCTCAGTCTTCGCGGTTGCGCATAGTCAAGAACGACGAAGCGCAACCGCGAATCAGCTTTGGCTAAAGCGAGAGGGGTCGTCATCTGGCTTGTTTAGCCCCACATTTTTTCTGCAACTCTTGGTAGGCTAACTTAAAGCGTGTGGCTTCGGTTTCGGCTGCTGTGATTCTATCCGACGCTGTGGCTAAATCCTCTGTGGCGCGACCGAGTTTAGCATTCGCGGCGCTGAGTTCCTGTCTAGCACTATTGTATGTATCTGTAAGCCTACTCAGCCTCGCCGTGAGGTCTGCATCAGCCTGCTCCGCCTGCTGTTTCTCCGCCAACGCCTCATCCTTCGCACGCAAGGCAGCGTTCCTCTCTTCTTCAGCCTGTGCCTCTGCTACTTCAACTTGATGCTTATCTTGCTCTGCTTTCTCTTTCGCTTTCTGTGCTGCTTCCTTATCGCGTTCGGCCTCCTGCACACGGCTCTCAGCGATAGCCTCTTTCGTGCGTTTCGCATAGACGTACCAAGCTCCTGCGACGACCGCTAGAGCCAGCAACAGGCAGACGAAGGCCAGGCGATAAGCTTTTAATCTCTTCAAGCGTTCGGCCTCTGCCAGCTTGCGTCTGTGCTCGTCTTCCTGTACCTGCGTAATCAGATCGTATTCGGAGATGACGTTGCGCGTCCCGGAAGCTGTGACCATGCGGCTCAGTAGCGCTACGGCAGTGTCGCGCAAGTCGCCTAGTTGGTTGAGCGAGTCTGAAAGATAATCTTCCAAAAGTCCCTGCACGCCCTTCTCTTTGAAAAGCGCGTCGGGGTTGTCCGATTGCCAGAGCTTCAAGCAGGCTATCTGCACTTCCGACAAATTCAAGCGGTCCGTCTCGCTGCGCGCCTTGATTGCTTCTGCCAGATAGCTCGTTAAATCTTTAGACAACTCACGGCCAAAGTGGCCGGGAAATTTATCAAAAGAGCCGCGTATGATTTCGTGAAGAGCATCGGTCGTGGGCGGAGTCAATCTGAGATATTGGTCTGACAAATCCGGTCTCAATGCAAACAGTTTCGCAAGCTTCGCTAGGTAGTCTTCACGGAAGACGAAGAGCAGCTTTACGGGAAGCGCAGGGTCTCTGAGCAGGTCCAGCAGAACTTTGAGAAGCGAGCCTTGTGCTTCCTGTGCTTGCTTGATTGCATCGCCGCGCGGGGCTTCTTCAAACAGAGTGGAGAACTCTTCAAACTGGTCGAAGATAAGAAGGGGGCGCGCACCCTTCGGCAGTTCCTGAAGCCTTCGCTTTATGTCGGCTGCCGATAGAATTATGCGCGGCGTGCCGTCATCTTCCTTGACGAAATTCGACGGCAGGAACGGAGGCTTGCCGTCGCCTATGGTTGAGATGCGCTCGACTATTATCTCTTCATTGGGGCGCGGCTGTACGCGCAGGCGGTCCGGCGTAAATCCGTCTTCTATGATTGCCGGAATAAACCCTGCGTTAATCAGAGAAGATTTGCCTGAGCCTGAATCGCCGTAGAAGAGAACGCCGCGATAGACCGAGACGTAGCGCAGAAGCTTTCGCGTCTCTTCGCCACGTGCAAAGAAGATTGGCTGATCTACATAACGAAAAGACTCTATGCCGCGATAGGGCATGTCTGGAAGCGCGGTTACGGCGGCAACTGCCTCGACTTTCATTGTGGCATCTCCTCTCCTGTAATCATGCGGTAAAGGTTCGGCACAAAGGTCCACACGTCCTGCGCTATGAAACGGACGTAGCGGCGCTGGTTGTACCAGACATCCAGGATGAGCGGGTCTGGATAAAGGTCCACCGAATAAGTATCCGGGATGTTCGACGGGTCAATCTTCCAGCGCAGGGTTTTGAAGAGCAGGCGCAGGTTGTAATCCATCAGGCTGTAGCCAACGAAGAGTGTCGGACGCCGCGTGAAGAAATAGCTGAAGGTGAGCGGGATGGGATTGTAAGGAATCTTGTCGCTCATCCTCAACACGAATTGAATGTAGTCCTCATCCGTGATGACCATAGATTCAGGGCTTTGCACGTCGCCGTGAATCTTAACGACGAAGGGCTGGTCCGCCGCAGGGTCGCCCGGATACTCTTTCGTAGGCTCGTTGCCGTCCTTGTTATAGACGCTGACGAAGGGACGCTTCTCTGGTCCTAAAGGCTTGGGCATTCTGAGCGCGTCTTCAAAAAGTTGGTCGTAGTTGGTCGTAATGACCAGCGGAAAGTTCAGACGCGCAAGCGCTCGCACGACAGGCGAAGCTTTCTTGCCGTACATCACTGCGTTCTTGATTTCGTTGACCAGACTGTTGCGCCCAAGTTTTGTCTCGTAGTAAAGCGCAACTCTCTGTAGATTGCCTGTGCTGTCTTTTGGAAACTGTTCCGAGAAGCCGCTCTTGTCGGCAAGTGCCTGAGAGAAGGCGCGCCCCAGGGGAAGCCTCTGCTCTTCCGGGTAGGAATAGATTGATCCTTCGGGCGGCGGATAATGAACTCCAGCGCCTAAGAAAAGTATGCACTCTCCTTTACTCACTTTACTGGCGATCTCTGCAATCGCAGCTTGGTCGGCGGGTAATACCATAGCTTGTCTTTGCTCCAAAGGTGAAAGAACTGCTTCGGCGGCCTGACGGAATCTGTTAGTTACGCGAGTAAATCTCTCTACGGGCTTGAATGAGGTAACTAACTTGCAAAGGTTCAAAAATTGCCTGAACGCTTGACCTTCGCTTTATAAAACGCGATATAGATATAACAGAGTGACCAATCTCCGCAAGGTTTTTCTCGAAAGCTTATCTTGAATCATCGCTCGTCGTTTCTTTGCAATTCAGTTTAGAAGATCAAAGACCTGATGGCCGCGCGCGGCGAGCAGGATCAGGCAAAGCCTACGCTGAAATTCATAGAGCCGCACGACGGCCAAACCATCAACGGCTCAACCGTGAACCTGAAGCTCTCTTTGAGCGGAGACCTGAAAGGCTACAAGCCCATGAAAGACCCCGCTACGGGAACGGGCAATCACATTCACGTAATCTTAGACAACCAACCCTACGAGGCTTACTACAATCTCGATCAACCCTTCGAGCTTCGCAACGTATCGGAAGGCAAGCACACGCTCAGAGTCTTTCCTTCGCGCCCCTGGCACGAAAGCTTTAAGAACGAAGGCGCGTTTCAGATGGTCACGTTCACGGTCAAAGGTGGCGGCGATGCGTCAAAGCCCACGACGACCAACAGCGGTCAGAGAATGGCCGACAGCCAGAGCGCCGCGAATAAGACTGAGACCCCGCTGAAAAGCGCGAACTCGAACGCGGCTACCAACTCGAACGCCGCAGCGCCGCGCGAGGGCAAAGACATGGCCGGGGGGAATGCGAGCGACGTTGATATGAAGAAGCCGCTTCTGACCTACAGCCGCCCGAAAGGTGAATACAAGGGCGCGGACACGGAAGCGATAATGATTGACTTCTGGCTCTGGAACGCGAAGCTGCAAGGAGATGGAGGTGACTATCGCGTGCGATATTCAGTTGACGGTGGCGAAGCCAAGTACATAGACAAGTGGGAGCCTATCTGGTTGAAAGGCTGGACGCCGGGCAAGCACACAGTCAAGCTCGAACTCGTTGACAAAGATGGCAACGTCGTAGCCAACGGAGATTACAATTCGACTTCGAGAGATATAACTGTCACTCCGTAAGAGAAACGTGGAAGTAGGAACGCGGAACGATGAACTGAAAAGCTTCTATCTTTCATTCATCATTCACCGTTCCTACTTTATCGTTCCGCATTCATCGTTATCATCGCGCGGTCTCGCTTGCTGCGCTCAGACGCATTGAGTATCATCATCATCTGTCTCTCAAGGAATCGGTCGGACAAATACATGTTTGGGGCGGGCGACTGCGCGCCTCCCGTTTACCATCCAGGCCCACAGTTTCCGGCTTCGCATCGCCGCGAACAGGAGCAGAGCGGCGGGACTACAAAGCTTATAGCACGCGCGCCCTTCGGTCTGCGGCCTCGCAAGCGAAGAGGGCGCGCTTTGAAAGAGAGGTTCAAAAATGAAAGCACACTTGTTTAAGCTCTCAAGGTTTTCAATAGCAGTCGCAGCGCTGGCCGCCTTTTTCATAGTCGCGTCGGCAGCAGTGCTCGCGGCTTATGATAATAAGGACAACGCCGCGACCACTCCGCCCAAAGTCGGCGAGACTGCGCCCGATTTTCGACTGCCATATGCAACGCAGGAAGCGATTCACCTGAAGCCCGAAGAGTACATGGCGCTATCGAGTTTGCGCGGCAAGAATGTCATCCTTGCTTTCTATCCCGCCGATTGGTCCGGCGGCTGCACCAAAGAGGTCTGCACCTTGCGCGACACCTTCGCGGAGTTGTCGAAACTGAACGCGACGGTTCTCGGCGTCAGTGGCGATTACGTCTTCTCGCATCAGGAGTGGGCAAAGTTTCATAAACTCCAGTTCCCGCTCCTATCGGACCACGACCACAAGATCGCGCGCCTATACGGCAGCTACAACGAGACGGTCGGCTTCAACAATCGCACGGTCTTTCTGATAGACAAAGACGGTGTCGTGCGCTACAGCAACCTGCAATTCAAAGCGGGCGACGCGAACGATTACAGTAAGCTGAAAGAAGAGTTGGCGAAGCTGAATTAGAGCGGTCAAGCGTAGATGAAGTTAAGTCAGTACCGCCTGCGGTAGAGCGCGGGTAATCTCGAATAACCCGCCCGCTACCGCAGGCGGTACTGACAAGAGCGCTTATAGGAGCGGTCACATCCAATGGAGCAAGCTGTAACTCTAACATCTCCGCTTGACGAGATGCACAAACGTCTTGGCGCGAAGATGGAGGAAGAATCCAACCGTCTTCTTCCCGCTTCGTATGGTGACGTTGCGGCTGAGTACAAAGTGGTGCGTGAGGGCGGCGCAGGGCTTATAGATTTCTCTTCGCGCGGGCGTATAGAGGTCGCGGGCACGGAGGCTGAACAGTTCCTGAACGGTCTCGTCACAAACGATGTCAAAGCTCTGGAAGTGCAGGGTTGGATGCGCGCGGCGTTTCCAAACGCGCAGGGTCGGCTCATAGCGAGCGTGCGCGTGCTGCGGCTTTCAAGCGACCGCTTTCTCTTCGACACCGAAAGCTCAACGCACGAGCGCGTTCTGAAAACCCTGGAACGCTTCAAGCTCGCGGGAGATTTTCATGTCACGGATTTAACGAATGAAGTAGCGCACATCTCCGTCCAGGGCAAAGGCGCAACTCAAACGATTCGTGAGACGCTCGGAGAAGAAGCTGCGCAGGTTGAGCGCTTGCGCGTGGTCGAACTCAAGTGGCGCGACCACACGCTCCATCTGATACGCGCGACTCACACGGCGGAAGAAGGTTTCGATCTATTCGTCAATTCGGGCGACGCAATCGCTTTGTGGGATGCGCTCGTTGCGTCAGGCGCTCTACCTGTTGGCTTCGATGCGCTCGACATTCTACGCATAGAAGCCGGAATACCGCGCTACGGTGTGGACGTGGACGAGACGAACGTTGTGCTGGAAGCAGCAGGGGACGATGCCGTGAGCTTCACGAAGGGCTGCTACATAGGACAGGAAATCATTGCGCGCATACACTGGCGCGGTCACGTCGCAAAGAGACTCGCTGGCTTGAGCTTCGATGAGCAAGTAGAAGTGAGAAGCGGTGATCGAGTCAAATCAACAGACGATAAAGAGATAGGCCGCATAACTTCCGTAACCTTCTCGCCGAGCCTGAATTGTCACATTGCGCTCGCAATTATCAAATACGACTATCTAGCGCCCGGAACAACGGTGCGCGTCATCTATGGCGATGCGGAGCAGCTTTCTGCCCACGTCACAGAACTTCCTTTCGTGCGCGGCAGTTGGTACGAGGACGCGGAGCAGCAACGCGCCGAGAGCAACGCATGAGCGAGCAAAGGGAAGAGAGGAATGCTGCGACAAGCCCACGCGATCTCGATTTCGAGCAGGCGCGTCTTGCCTACTCAATCATAGAATCCCTCCTGGACCACACGCGCGTCATAAGCGACCTGATAGCTTTGATGGCACAGGTCCTGGACGAAGACACCATAAAGGCCGTAACGAACACCCCGCACTGGCAAGCCTACCTTGACAGCCGCCGCAGCTTGGAGCGTACACGCGATGATGTTGAGAAATTCGCGGGCATTATGAAGAAGCTATCTGGCGAAGAGAGAGATTAACGCCCGACCGCAAGCGACAATGCTTAGATGTACAAGCAAGCGACGATGAGAGACAAGCTAAGGACGGTCGGGTTGAGTTGTTAGGCGCGGCATGTCCCGAACATTTACCTTAGCCAACAACACGTCGCTCTGCCCGCCAAATCATCCAAGATGCGACAAAGAACCAAGCCACAGCAGCCAGCAATATTCCCACTACGAGCAATGGCGTATCTCTGCCTGTCGCCACATAGAAGCTCTTCGCTCCACCGGATGCTCCAATCACAGACAGCGACAACAGCGGCAGCCATTTAGATTTGCGAGTATCATGGCGATAATAATGCAAGTAGGCCACAAACAGAGCCAGAGACGTAGCTGTAGCCTCACAAGCAAGCATCCATTGATAAAAGATAAATCCGCCAAAGAGCAGGCTGAGTAAAAGAGATGCTACTCCAGCAATCATGAGGGCAGGGACTATCTTCTGTCTCCAGTTACCATTTCTCATAATATTATGCTTCGGCATTCAGGCGTTTCGAGTTAGCCATTCGACTCCGCGCCTAACGCTCGGATTAACGCGGCGCGAGGAGCCATGATAAGAAGTTAGTCTCGCAGATGAAAGATACGCTATTCGCGCCCCGGTTGAACGAGTTGTTAGGGTACAGAAGTTGTGGATCGCTTTCTGATTAAAAGAGCATCTAACAAGTCTCCCATTTCATTTGCTAACAGCATTATATCCTGAGGATCATAAATTTTTTACGCTTCCATTCACAACTCGGATAGTGGACATTCAAGCCACTAATCGGACATAATGAACGCTTTCAAGCGCGACTGGTTTTCTTAAGTATAGACCGAGGGACGCGCTCCCTTCTCTGTCCATTGGTCTGTCTCATGCTTCGCGCTTTTTTGTGGTGAGACTCTTTTTCCGTGAATCCCCTGCTGTCTCGCCGCCTATTTAACGAACAGAAAGGAATCACGCGCATCGTGGAGAATTTAATGCTCTACTCTATTTTAGGTATCTCTCTTTTACTGCTCGGACTTAAAAGCAAGAAGGTCTTGACAGGCTCTCATCAACACTCATTCGCTCTCCGGGCAAAGCGCAGCGCGTTTGCTCTAGTCGGCATCATTGGCGCTCTCCTCTTCAACTCAAAGTCCGCTCTAGCCGCTCCGACTGAAGCAGGCGGAGAAGCAGCATTGAAGTTGCCGGACCTCTCGGACGTAACATTCTTCGGCGGCTTCAACGGTCGCTCGCTTCTACTTGTGGGTCTTGTTGTCTGCTTTCTAGGCCTTCTCTTCGGGCTTGCAATCTACATGAACCTGAAGAAGCTGCCCGTGCATCGCTCCATGCGCGAAATCTCCGAACTGATCTACGCGACGTGCAAGACTTACCTTACAACACAGGGCAAATTCATACTTGTTCTATGGGTCTTCATAGCAGCAATCATAGTTCTATACTTCGGCGTTCTAGCGCCCGTGCCCGGCAAATCGCTCTCTGTAACGCTTCCCATCATCGTCGCTTTCAGTCTTGTCGGCATAGCGGGAAGCTACGGCGTCGCATGGTTCGGCATTCGCGTCAACACGTTCGCAAACTCTCGCACAGCTTTCGCAGGACTCGCGGGCAAGCCCTATCCGATCTACGCGATTCCGCTTCGCGCAGGCATGAGCATTGGCATGATGCTTATATCGGTAGAACTTCTAATCATGCTCTGCATACTGCTGTTTATTCCGGGCGACTACGCTGGCCCTTGCTTCATAGGCTTCGCAATCGGTGAATCTTTGGGTGCTGCCGCGCTTCGCATCGCTGGCGGAATCTTTACGAAGATCGCTGACATCGGCTCTGACCTGATGAAGATTGTCTTCAAGATTAAAGAGGATGACGCGCGCAACCCAGGCGTGATTGCCGACTGCACGGGCGATAACGCTGGCGATTCAGTTGGTCCGTCGGCTGACGGCTTCGAGACTTACGGCGTGACGGGCGTTGCGCTCATCACGTTCATACTTCTGGCAGTGCCTTCCGTGACCGTTCGGATTCAACTGCTCGTATGGATTTTCGTGATGCGTATCATGATGATTATAGCGAGCGCCGTTTCATATTTCGTCAACGAAGCTATCGCAAAGGCGCGTTACGCCAATAAGGACGTGATGAACTTTGAAGCGCCCTTGACATCGCTCGTCTGGATAACGTCTATCATCTCTGTTGCGCTGACCTACGCAGTATCTTATCTGGTCATTCCTGACCTTGCTGGCGACACAACGCAGTGGTGGAAGCTTGCAACGATCATCTCCTGCGGCACGCTAGCCGGAGCTATCATTCCAGAACTCGTCAAGGTCTTCACTTCGACAGAATCTAGCCACGTCAGCGAAGTCGTCACGTCGTCGAAAGAGGGCGGCGCGTCGCTCAACATTCTTTCTGGCCTCGTCGCCGGAAATTTTTCGGCCTACTGGTTAGGCATTAGCATAGTCGCTCTGATGAGCGTTGCTTTCCTCGTGAGCACTCAAGGACTCGGCCTTCTCATGGTATCCACAGCAACTGTCACGGTCGCGCCCGTCTTCGCCTTCGGCCTCGTGGCCTTTGGTTTCCTCGGCATGGGGCCTGTGACGATTGCCGTTGACTCTTACGGTCCGGTGACGGATAACGCGCAGTCTGTTTATGAACTCTCGCTCATAGAGCAAGTCCCCGATATCGAAGCGGAAGTTAAGCGTGATTTCAACATGGATATAAACTTCGAGCGCGCCAAACATCTCTTGGAAGAGAACGACGGCGCGGGCAACACGTTCAAGGCTACGGCTAAACCTGTGTTAATTGGAACGGCTGTCGTTGGTGCTACGACGATGATCTTCTCAATTATCATGGCGCTGACCAATGGATTGAAGGACACAGAGGCGATCAGCAATCTTTCAATCCTACACGCGCCGTTCGTTCTCGGACTGATTACGGGTGGAGCTATAATCTACTGGTTCACGGGCGCTTCGACGCAAGCCGTCACTACGGGAGCTTACCGCGCGGTCGAGTTCATCAAGGCCAACATTAGATTGGAAGGAGTCGAGAAGGCTTCGGTCGAAGATAGCAAGAAGGTCGTTCAGATATGCACGCAGTATGCGCAAAAAGGGATGTTCAATATCTTCCTGACGGTCTTCTTCTCAACGCTCGCATTCGCATTCGTAGAGCCTTACTTCTTCATAGGCTATCTGATTTCAATCGCGGTCTTCGGACTCTATCAGGCGATCTTCATGGCGAACGCCGGAGGCGCTTGGGACAATGCGAAGAAGGTCGTAGAGGTTGAATTGAAAGCGAAGGGCACGCCCTTGCACGATGCTACGGTTGTAGGCGACACCGTTGGCGATCCTTTCAAAGATACTTCGTCGGTTGCGCTTAATCCTGTAATCAAGTTTACGACGCTCTTCGGACTGCTCGCAGTAGAGTTAGCGGTAAGCTTAACGGCGCGCAACGGCGATGCAACCTTGACGCACATCTTGGCCGCAATCTTCTTCCTCGTCTCGCTCTTCTTCGTCTGGCGTTCCTTCCACGGGATGCGTATCGGCAAAGAGGCGCGCATAGAAGTCGCGGGCGAGATGGGAACTGACACAGAAGGTTTAGTCAAATCTTAATGAAAGGCAGAATACAGGAGTCAGAAGGGGATAAGGCCGCAAACCCATTTTTTCTTTTCTTCTAACTCCTGACTCCTGTATTCTGAATTCTGCTTTTACCATGAACGCTTCATACACAAAAGCTGAAACGTTGACGAGCGTTGCGCTCGCGCCGCTAGACCTATTACGCTCCGCCGCTCTGGTCATAGGCTTCAGTCTTCTAATTGCGCTTTCCGCGCAGGTTGCCATTCCGCTTCCCTGGACGCCAGTGCCTATAACACTGCAAACCTTCGCGGTTCTTCTGTCAGGCGCGCTTCTTGGATCGCGCCTGGGGACGCTTGCGATGATAGCTTACTTAATCGAAGGCGCGGGCGGGCTTCCATTCTTCGCTGCGGGCGGAAGCGGCGTAGCGCATCTATTGTTCAGCCCCACGAGCGGTTATCTTTTGTCATACCCTTTGGCAGCGTTCCTCGTCGGGCTGCTTGCTGAGCGCGGGTGGGACAGACGATTTTTGACTGCTGCGGCTGCGATGGCGCTTGGCTCAATTCTGATTTTGCTGAGCGGCTGGGCGTGGCTCTCTCGCTTCGTCAACGCTTCGGCTGCGTTTCAAGCCGGAGTCGCGCCGTTTCTCATCGGAGACGTTGTCAAGATTGTGTTCGCGGCGGCAGTGCTTCCATCAGGCTGGGCTATCTTGCGCAAATCTTCACGCAGAAGTTAGCTGATTACTGAATGAGCTTATAGGGCAGCAGGCAGAAGAGCAGAACGCTTTTAGCTACTCCTGTCTGCTGCTTTTGCTTCCTGTTCTTACGCAATCTCTTCTCCTTATCTATTGCACATGACCGAAAACGGTTATAGTATAGCCTCGCTTTAAGCTCCTCTTTAGTTCTCGTTACCCGGGTCAAACTAGATTTACTTACCGACCAAAAGAAGTTTAGCTATATATCAACTCGACCTAAAAAGGGATGATCAGGTATGCAAAGAAGCAAGGTTGTTTCGCTCCTAATCCTTATCGCTCTCGCGTTCATTTCATGCAGCAAGGAAGGAGCATCTTCGCCTACGGATGCTTATAAATCATTCTCGCAGGCTGCGCAGAAGCGAGATGCAGCCGCGATGAAAAAGCTCGTAGCCAGTAGCTTTTTAGACAGAGCGCAGAGCAGGGCTAAGAGCAAGAACCAATCTGTAGATGATTACCTTGTCGCTTCCGCCGAAGACTACGCTAATTTCGAGGGCGAGCCGCGCAACGAACAGGTGAAGGGCGACTCGGCGACGCTGGACGTTAAAGTTAAAGAGGCCAGTGGCGGCGGTTGGATCACTCTTAGCTTCGTTAAAGAGGGTGGCTGGAAAATCATCCCCGACGAGATGAGGCCCGCTAAAAATGGTCCTTGAATTACATAGTTTAGAGAAAGGGTAAAGCGATGACGAGAAGATTGCTTCCATTGATTCTCTGCTTCGCCCTGCTTCTGTTTTCAATCACGCACGGGCGAAGCTATGAAGCTTCTACAAAGTTTCGCACCGGCGCGAATGAGTTAAGTTTTGTAGATGAGAACACAGCTACTTTAGCGCTACCGAAACAGAAAGGCTCGTGGCTCATAGAGATAAGCAGGAGCGGCGGGATGAGGCCGGTCAAAGAGACAGTTCAACTAAACTCAATCAAAGAGATCGGCGTCGCGTCCGAAGCGTTAAGAAATGGTCAGACCACAGTCACCTGCTCTCGCAAGGAGAAGCTTTCCGAAAGAGATTTTCTAAAGATCAAAGCCGCGATCACATCCGCTAAACCTTCGGCGTGGGGGACTGACTATTCTGACCCGAAACATCCAATCTGCTGCGATCAACCCTCGACCCACATAAAACTCTCACTGCGCGATGACAAAGGTAAAGAGCAGGATTACAGCACGTCATGGTATCCGGGCAGCTACAACCTTGTGCCCACGGACCTCAAAGCTTTGGAGACTTTCATTCAACCGCTCTGGAATGCTGTCGAAGATCGCTGCGATAAATAGTTTTTTATTAAACGCGAAAGCGTGTGAAGCGAAACAAATAAAACAGGGGAGGCACAAGTCTCATGTCAGATCAAGCACTCGACCCGGCGCAACTGCGAACAAAGGGAATGGAACGTCTTCGCTCAGGAGAATATCCAGAATCTATTGCGCGCGATCTTGCGAAGCAGGGTCTTCCCCCGACGGAACTTGAAAGTCTTTTCCGCGATGCCGCAAGCCAGCAGCGACGACGCGGGATGTTCAGAATCGTCGCAGGCGCGGTGCTTCTGCTTATCACGATCATTATCGTATGGGGAATCAGGGAAGCAGGCTACACCGTTTATGGTCCGGGACTCTTGATAGGACTTTTTGTCGCGGCCAACGGGATACTGAAAATAAAAAACAGCGGCGAGATAGCCCGTGCTATTCCGGCAGCAGGACGCTAGTGCCGCTCAAAAAAAAGGAGAAACCGAAAGATGATGACAGAACCTGTAACATACACTTTGACCCAGGGGTTGTCTAAGACCACTATGACGCTCACAGATGATCGCTTCATCTCTCAAGGGCCTATGCAGAACGTTGACATTCCGCTCTCGGCCTTACGCCACTTCTGCGTAGCGCCCGTCAAGATGGATGCCCTCAATGCGATGGCCGCCAAATACGACTCGCAGCTAGTGATCTCCTGGAGCGACAGCGGCAAGGTTAGTTCAAAGAAGCTCTACGTCAAACAGAGCGAGCCTTCATTTCAGCAGCTATTGGCGGCGCTACAGCAGAAGCGACCTGACGCGAGCCTTCTGCATCTCCCGCCGGGAGAAGCACAGAAGCAGATGGGCGTGACGAGCACCAACAAGCTCGCATGGATAATCGGCATAGGAATTGTGGTCCTGATTTTAATAGTGGTGGCAATCCTCGGCCTCACCGGAACTTTCTCAAGCTAACTCTTTAGCTTGAGTTCAGCCCTGTTTTGGCCGCAACTGAATTCTGACAAAGTTTGACGAACTGCGATAGACTACGGCAGTCTTATCGTAGTTCGTCAGATTTTTTTGATTCAAGGTTTCCGCTAAATAAAATAATCATGTACGTGATTAAAGTGCGCTCGCGTGCGCGCGAAGAGTTGGTCGAGTTTACAGACGAGGTTCGACGGAAGCTGAAAGAGTCAGGCATGTCATCCGGCATCTGCGTGCTCTACGTTCAGCACACGACAGCAGGATTGACCGTCAACGAGAACGCAGACCCGGATGTGCCGCGCGACATGCTGCACGCACTTAGAACTTTGATTCCGCAACATGGCATGGGCTTTCGACATGGCGAAGAGAACTCTGATGCCCACATCAAAGCGAGCGTGGTAGGATCGAGCGTCACCGTTCCCTTCCACGACGGTGAACTGCTTCTGGGACGCTGGCAGGGAATCTTCCTCTGCGAATTCGACGGTGGGCGCGAACGCAAGGTGATTATGATGATTCGATGATGGAAGAATTGTTTGAACCACAGAGGACACAGGGAACACAGAGGGAAGATTAGAAATTAGCGAGATAGCATATTTAAGTTTTCAGATTTCTTATTTGATTTTGCTCTCCTCTGTGCCCTCTGTGGTTAATACAGATGAATCTGCATAGGCCCGCTGTTTACGACCGCTTCGCAGCCAACTACGACAGAAGATAGCGCGAGGCAAAGCCAAGCCTGCTCATGTTCATCTGGTTCAAGCGGGCGCAGAGCAGCTTCCCTTCCCGGATGCTTCGTTCGACGCGGCCTTCGCAACGTTAGTCTTCTGCTCTGTCTCTTCGCCTCAAAAATCTTTCGCCGAACTGCGCCGGGTGGTACGTCCCGGCGGAACAGTTGCGCTGCTTGAGCACGTCCGCCCGAAAGGTGTCTTAGGATTTCTCTTCGACGCGCTGAGCATCCTGACGGTTGCGCTCTTTGAGGACCATTTTAACCGCCGCACGGAGCGGGAAGCGCATCGCGCAGGATTCAAAAGCGTGCGCGTTGACCGCCGCGCGCTTGGCATCGTGAACATAATCGTATGTCGCAACTGAGCATAGGTTGTCAGGGATGGAACTACGATGATTGGGTGAGCGCGCACGGCGGCGATAGCATCTTTTATCCGCACGGCACGCGCGCCGCAGAGATGTTGGAAGTTTACGCTCGCGCGTTCGAGACCGTAGAAGTTGATTCGACCTTTTACGCGATTCCTCCCCTCTCAACTTTTGAATCGTGGGCCAAGCGCACGCCCGATGGCTTCACCTTCTCTCTGAAACTTCCGCAGGAGATAACGCACGAGCGCGCATTGCGAACGGGAAGCCTTCTGCTTCTGGAAGAGTTCTGCGACCGCGCACGAGTGTTGAAAGAGAAACTCGCAAGCGTTCTCATTCAGATGCCGCCGCACTTTGAGTTGACGCTGGAAACGGGTCGCGCCCTTCGCGCATTCATCCCGCGCCTGCCGCGAGACATAAGGTTCAGTATTGAATTTCGCAACATGGATTGGATAAAGCAGAGCGTCCTGGATTTTCTCTCCGAGCACTCGGTCACGCTCGCGCTCGTTGAAGGCCAATGGATAGCGCAAGAGGACGTGTGGCATCTGGCGGAGCACCCGACCGCCGACTTCGTTTACATACGCTGGATGGGCGCACGCAACCTCACGCGCTTCGACCAAGTTCAACGCGCGCAGGACGAGAACCAGCCGTCTCTTTTCTGAGCAGTGGATAAAGGCGCTGCTGACACGAAGCGCACCTGTTTTTGACTGCTTTCGATACAGATAGAGCGCCGCCGAATGGCTCAGCAAGTCCCGCCAATGATTCGGCAAGTCGCCCGAATGGCTGGCGGGACTTGCTGAACGGTTGCCGGGACTTGCTGAGCCGCTGGCGGGACTTGCCGAGTGATTGCCGGGACTTCGCCAGCCACTGGCGGGAGTTGCCGAGCGACCTGCGGGAGTTGCTGAGTCGTTGGCGGGAGGTGCTGAGCCGCTGGGTGGCGACCGCACGGAATCAACTCACGATGCACGGATAACATCACTTTCCGGGGCATTATCAACCAATTTCAGGTGATAACACCGTCCTCGCGCAGCATTATCCATCTAAAATTGATTGATAATGACGCCATATTGAGTATTATCCATGCGAAGGATGCCGTTGAATAATAGTTAGGCGCTTGCGCTTGGTGAAAATACACTTCCCTTTATAAAAACAGTGCTAGAATTCGCGCTTCCTTCCGTGCTTGACCAGTTGATGACTCATCCTCAGAAATCGGGAAAGGAGACTCCGATGTTCCAACTGCAAGTGATAGCTAGCTGCCCTAACCCCAAATGCAATAAGCCAATCTACGTTGACCACGAATATACTTCGTGAGATTGCTTTATTCGGACGATGCGTTCATAATCTCGCCGCTGCATTAACGTGGGTACTCGTCACTGGTTGATTTTCACAAACCGAATCAAGCTTATGTGCAAGATAACAACTCCCTCCAAATTATTTTTAGCTTCGGCTCTCCTTTTCGCGCTCATCTGCGTTGCATCTTCAGTCTGCGCTCAACAAGCGACCTTCACGATTACGGGTCGCGTTACGGACCAGAGTACGGGACAGCCAATCAGCGGCGTTGCCATTGCTGGCGTAGGTAATCAGACCGGCGCGAAAGTAGCAATCACGGATGCGCAAGGCAACTACACGCTCCCTTTCGGAGCGAACACGGATATTAAACTGCGCGCTTACAAAACCAACTATTTAATTAACCCCGTGTCGGCTGAGATCAGCTCACCCGGCGGTTTTTCACTCTTCGGCACGTTCACAACCAACTTCACAGGCTCAAGCTTTCCGTTTCCGATTCTAGTATTCGCGCAGCCGCCTATCTTGTTGACGGAGGACTCATCGCTCAATGCTCTGGCGCTCGATAGTGTCGAGCAAACGCGCGATCCCTTTGCCATCACCAACGACGGTTACTTCGGGACAGACAAACGCACGCGGCTTCAGCTTTATCTTGTGGACATGGATTTATACAGCGGCGAAACGCTCTCGATCATCACGGTGCAGGCCGTTGACTCTCAGCAGAAGACTTATAATTTGGTGGTCGAAGATTTGCGCAAAGTGACTGACACTCCGTGGCTCTCGCAACTGACCGTGCGATTGCCGAGCGAACTCGGCGGAGTTACGAATATAACTGTCACCGTTTCAGCGCGCGGGCAAACAAGTAACGCGGCCAAGCTTCGCCTGAAATAGCATTTTGAGCCTGACCTTAAAAAATGTCCTCATCAATCTGCTCTACTACGGAGCGACCTTAATAATCCTTCCCTGGATTATTCTCTATGCAGAATCCTTTGTTGGAATCACGCGCCATCCTTCCGCTATCCTTCGCGCGGCAGCAATTCTTCTTGCCTTAATGAGCGCAAGCTTACAATTCTGGTGCATAGCTCTCTTTCAATCGCTTGGGATGGGAACGCCTTCACCTGCTCTTGCTCCGAAGAGGTTAGTCACAAAAGGTCCATACGCGCTCGTGAGGAATCCAATGAACATTGGCGAGGCGATACTGTTTCTTGCCCTGGCCCTTTGGTTCGCTTCGCCTCTGCTCCTGGTCTATGCTTTACTCGCGGCGATTGCATTTCATCTCTTCATAGCGATTTATGAAGAGCCGCAGCACCTTAAACGATTCGGAGAAGAATATTCAGTGTATAGGGCGAAAGCGAATCGCTGGATTCCTAAACTGAAAAGCTTAAATTCCTCCGACCGATAATCGAAGCGGCAGCCCTTGAAGATTAGCCCGTTCTTTTTTTAAGAATGGTGTCTGAAGAGAACGGGAAAGGAGAATCAGATCATGGTTCAAAGCCGAGGAACTATCCTGACGAAACTGCGCGCGCTCAAGAAATCAGAGACTGCAAAAGCCTTGAAGGAGTTCAAACCGACGAAGCGTCTGTCTCCTTCAATCACGCAGAAACCGCAGGCTGCGCAGACCACTGTTCTCATACGACGCGCGGACAAAGAGCATCCTGAGCTGCTCGCGCCCGAAAGGATCAGCGATGAGTTGAATTCGCCGGATGTGCTCCTGTGGGTTGACATACGCGACCCCGGCGCTGCGGAATTAAAGATGCTCACGCAAGAGTTTGATTTCAGCCCGCTCTCTCTGGAAGATGCGCTCAAGCAGCGGCAGCGCCCGAAAGTGGACGAGTATCCAAACTACTACAACATAGTCATCTACGCTCCGCTAGATACAGACGTAAACCGCGAGTTGCAGATGACCGAAGTTGATCTCTTCGTAGGCCAGAACTACATTGTCTCGCTTCATCCGGGTCATGTTCCTGCTCTTGATCTGGCGAGGCGGCGCTGGGAGCAGGCGAAACCCGCTCTGGCGGACCGCGTGGGCTTTCTATCTCACATCGTTGTGGATTCGATTATAGATGCTTGCTTTCCGATAGTTGATAACATCGAAGACCGCCTGCACCAATTGGACGCGACAATGTTTCGCGGAAATCGCGGCGCTAATCCCGAAGAGTTGCTTGTTGTTAAGCGAAGTGTGTTTGCCCTGCGCATGGCGCTCTATCCTCTGCGCGAGGCGTTCAACGAATTCCCGAAACGCGAGCATTCCCTTTTTGATCTGGAAACGCATCCTTACTTTCAGGATGTCTATGACCACATCCTGCGGCTCTTAGACATCATAGACATTCAACAGGACATGGTAGCGGGCGCAACGGAAGCGCATCTTGCGTTCATGTCTAATCAATTGAATGAGACCATGAAGACGCTCACCGTTGTCGGCATCTGCGAGGCGGCAGCGGCGGCAGTCTTCGGCGCGTGGGGCATGAACGTTTCTGGGCTTCCACTTGCTCACGTCCGCATAGGCGGAATAGACGTGGGCTTCTGGTTAGTTTGTGCGGTGACGTTAGCACTAATCGGTCTGGCTTTAATGTGGCTGAAACGTCGCGGCATGTGGTAGCAGGAGCTTTGACGAAGATGCTATTCCGGCTCTCAGGAACAGAGGGCTAGACTCAAGACAAGAGAATCGAAAGCCTACCTTAAGTTTGGCATCGGTATCTTTAAGCCGCTCCGGCCTCAGCAAGGTCCGCGCCCGTTGCCATCTCAGGTCTCTTTCTGCCGCCGGTCCAACGCCTCACGGAATCAATGAGCACGATGACAGACGCAATCATCAGAATGGCTGTCAGCGCGACGTTGATGTAGCCTTGCGCCGCCGTTTCCGGTTTCTGCGAGAGCGGCCAGAAGTTGTCCGTGATCGACTTCCAGCCCGCGACGAGCGTCGTAGTCGCAACGAACGAGAGCGGCACAATCGTCGTCCAACTGTAGCGCCCGCGACCCATGTTGAAGAGAATCGTCGTGGCAACGCAGAGCGCGACCGATGCAAGAAGCTGGTTGGCTATACCGAACATAGGCCAGATGGTTGAGATTGAGCCGGACCAGATAAACGCGGCCCAACCGAAGACGACGAGCGCAGTTGTGACTAGAGAGCCAGGCATCCAGTTAGGCTCTTC